>JAUVUV010000001.1 GCA_030604975.1 Candidatus Glassiibacteriota bacterium
ATCACCGGAACTGACTGTGCTCTGGTTCGATGATCTCGAACGTATCGACCGCCTCTCGCTCGAACTGCTGGTACACCTGATACAGAAAAAAGAAAGTCTCTGGCCGCTGCTGATTCTTACCTCCAGCCGTTCCTCTTACAGCAGCATGCTGGACTACCTCGAGGAATTCCACGAGTTTTCCCTTGGCCGGCTCTCCAGGCTTTCCAGAAAAAAAATCCTCACCAAGCTCGAAGCTGTTTCCGGCTCAGGCGCCCTGGCCCCGCAGTTGCAGAAAATTTTGATCGAATGCACACCGGGAAACCCTCAGCTGCTGATCGAGAGCTATCGGTTGGTGAGCGAAAAATCCTCCGAGCCGGGCGACCGGGAAAGGAAAAAAGGGTTGATCGCCGCACTCGAATCCAAGTCACGCGCCCTGGATGTTATCGACCTGCCGAGGATCATGCGGGAACGCCTTCAGCCGCTGGAATCACGCGAACGGGCTATACTCCAGGCCATTGCGGTCCTTGGTGCGTACAGTTCACTGGAGCTGGTCTCCGGGCTGCTTTCCCGCGTGGGCTATCCACCGGAAAACCTGGAGGAGTTACTCGAGAGTCTGACCACGGACGGGTTTCTCCAGGATCGTGCCGGTGCCGACAGCTCGATACGTCTTTCCTGCGCTCTGGCCTACAATATCCTGCTCGACTCGATACCAGCAGACCGCCTTACCGCTCTCAAGCAGCAGTGCGCCGAAATGATCCATGAAATCAGCGAGGAGGAAGGCCTCGACATGGTATTCTTCCTGGGAGAATCCCTGACTGGCGCTTATCTGCTCAAGATGGACTGGACCGTGGAGCTGCTTGCCACCTGCGGGGACCGCCGGTATGATCTGGAGGATTACGAAGGCGCAGTCCGGCTGTATAATGAGGCTGTGTCTCGGCTGGGTCTGGAATGCACGGAACAGGACAGCGACTTGTTCGCGGAGTCTGCCGAAATGCTCAACCTGATGCTAGTCAAAGCGGGCAAGGCTCAACTCGGTGCCGGCAGGATGAAAGAAGCGTTCGGTACGCTAACCGCAGCACTTGGACTGGCCCGGCACGGCACCTCCTGCAAGGCACGGGTGAATGTCTGCCTCGAGCTCGGCGAGATCATGCTTCAGCGAGGAGACTGGAACGGTGCCGAACGTTTTTTCCAGGAAGGCCACAGCGCCGCTCTCGATTCCGGGGATGAAAACCTGACCGCCACATGCCTGGTTGCCTCCGGCAAGCTGAAAGTCCGCAAGGAGGACTACAAGCAGGCACAGAAGGCTTTCAGCGGTGCACTCAAGCTCAGCACATGCGACAAATCACCCGACCGGCGCCTGGAAATCCTGCTCAACCTGGGCTACATCCATCAGCAGACAGGCAAATTCAAGCGGGCAGCCGAGCTGTATAACGAGGCTTTAGAGCTGGCCCGCCTACGGCATGATGAAACCGCCGCAGTGACCGCATTGAGCAATCTGGGCCGGATCAAATACGAACAGGATATGCTCGAAGAGGCTCTTGAGTTATTTCACCAGGCCCTGAAAGGTTTGCAGAACTGGGGCGACCTTCTGCAAACAGGCAACTGGCTGGGCTACATCGGCTCGGTCTACTTTGCAATGGAGGAATACGAGACGGCTATCGATTACTACCGTCAGGCGCTGAGCCTGGCGCAGAGAACCGGAAACCTTCGCAACCAGGGGATCTGGCTTGCGAACCTGGGCAACGCCCATTACGAAATAAAAGAGGTCGGCAAAGCGCTCGATTTCTACCTTCGTGCGCTCGAGTTCGCCAGGGAAGACCAGGACTATTCCTACGTATCCACACTCCTTTCCACAATCGGGGTCTATTACTATAATCTCAAGCAGTACGAGATGGCCCGCCGCTATTTCGATGAAAGCCTCAATCTGGCGCGGGAAATCGACAACCTCCCGATCACCGTGCAGAACATCCTCTACCGCGGGTCGATCATGGCCTGCCTGGGAGACGAGAAAGGAGCCAGGCGCGTCCTGAATGAGGGTGAGGCCCTGGCACGCGAGCACGGCATGGATGAACACCTGGCGGTCGTCGAGCTGTTCCGGGCCCAAGCGGACATTCAGAATGAACGCCTTGAAGCTGCGCGCGCCCACTGCGAAAAAGCCGCCGGGATCGCCAAACCCACCAGAAACAAGAAGCTGATTGCCGAGATAGAAAGAGCGCTGACCGCCTGTAAGGAAAAAGAGGGGGAAAGGCAAGACGACCAGGATTGCTGAATCACCCTCTCCCTTGCCTAATCTTACAAAATTTAGTAAGATAGATTTAATCTGTTTCTGAGTTATCCCTTTTAATTCACATATCCTCTGCTGAAATCCAACTGGGGTACGTTTCGTAGATTCATTTTCTATTCTGTCTATCTCATTTGAGGGGGAATAATGGAAAAGGAGAAGAACAAAATAATCTCACGCCGTGATTTCATTGCAACCGGAGCTATCGCTGCAACAGCGATTTCCAGCTTTCCCTTCGTGAAAAACGCACATGCTCAGGGCAAGAAAAAGTTGAAAATCGGAGTTGTTGGCTGTGGCGGCAGAGGCACCGGAGCATGTGCGAACGCCATTGTTGCAGACCCGGGTAATATCGACCTGGTGGCCATGGCCGATGTCGCGCCGGAACAGATCGAAAAAAGCCTGAAGGCACTCGAAGAAACCCGGGAACTCCAGGGGGAACTTCAGAAAAACATCAAGGTCGCCAAAGACCATATCTTCCTCGGCGCGGACGGTTTCAAACAACTGCTTCAGACCGATATCGACTATGTGCTCCTGACAACACCCCCGGGCTTCAGGCCCCTGCATTTCGAGGAGGCAGTTCGGCAGGGCAAGCATATCTTCGCGGAAAAACCCGTGGCGGCCGATCCTGTAGGCTGCAGGAATATCAGAGCATCAGCGCAGAAAGCAAAGGAGAAAGGGCTTTCTGTGGTTGTCGGGCTCAACGCCAGGCACGACAAGTCAGTGATGGAGACCGTGAAAAGGATCCACGACGGCGCTGTCGGCGACATCCGCACCGGCACTATTCACCGCCTCGGCGGAGGTCTCTGGCACCGCGGCTCCAACCCGCTCTGGAGCGAGATGGAATACCAGTGCAGAAACTGGTATTATTTCGTCTGGCTCTCCGGCGACCAGATAGTGGAGATGGTCGTTCATCAGATCGACCTGATGAACTGGACCCTGGGTGCCCACCCGATCAGCGCCCTGAGCCAGGGAGGCCGCCAGGTCCGCACCGACCCTAAATATGGCAACATCTGGGACCACATGACTATCGATTACGAATATCCCGACGACGTGCATGTGTTCTGTATGCTCCGCCAGTGGCCCAACTGTGATAACAAAAACCAGAACAGGGTTGTCGGCACGATCGGCGAGAGCGATTGCAGGAGGACAATCAGGGGCCAGAACAGGTGGAGATACAGGGATGAAAGGACCAACTCGAGCGTCTACGAGCACCAGGAGCTGATCGAAAGCATACGGAACGGCACGGCGAGAAACGATTGCCTGGATTTCGCTGTCGACAGTACACTCACCGCAATCATGGGACGCGAATCCGCTTACACTGGTAAAATTGTTACCTGGGACGAAATGATCAATTCCGATCTCGATCTTTTCCCCAAGAACTATCAGTTCGGACCGGCGCCGAAAAGGCCGGTGGCCATGCCGGGAGAGCCGAGACCGGTATAATTAATCTGCGTGGAAGATACTACTGCAAGTTGGCTTCCAGGCAGAGTCTATCAGGTTCTGTTTTCCGATGGAAAGATCTTGAAAAATAGCCGGACTTTGATTTTTCTCTTCCCAATAGTCAAAGTCCGGCTTTATTATTTTATTGTCGGCTTGCCCTCGGGAGGTATCTTTGGAACAGCAATTGGAAAAGTATTCGAATCAATTAAGCAAAAAACTGGAAAGAATTATCCGGCCTTTGGCCGACGGGGTGAAAGCGGAGAAGAAAGAGAAAGAGGCAGCCGAAGAATTCAAGCTTTACAGCCTGGGCCTGGCCGATCGGGTCATCAGTATGCTTGATCCCGGCCGCGACTTTTCGGGATCACGCGTTCTCGTACTTGAAAACGGCACGGGCCTTCTCGCCCGGCGGCTCGCCGAGATAGACATGGACGTGGTGGCAGCTGCACCCACTAGAAATTTGGCCCGCCTGGCTGGTCAGTTCAATCCCTACCCAAGCATCATTTACAAGTGGTTCAATCCTTTCCCTGCCACCGAGGAGTTCGACATTATTATCGGCACCGGCATCCTCGCTTTTTACCCGAAACAGCTTACCAAAACCCTGCTCGAAAGCCTGGCAGGTTTCTGCAAGCGAAAATTAATCTTTGAACTCCCTCTCTCCCTGAGCTGGTACCACCGCCTCTTTCAGCCACAGGCAAATCCGGGCGGCCTGGAAATGACCGGCTTCACCAGAAAAGAAATCTTCTTCCTGATCGAAAACACCTGCGGGATGCTGATTTCAGAACACAGATCCGCAGGCGGCAAACTTTTGTTCAAGGCGCTCAAGAAAGCCCACCTGAGTCTTCCCCGCTGAAATAAGCAGATGTCACCCGCACCACCACCCCGCTCAGCAGAAGCAGGCCCACCAGGTTCGGCACAGCCATCAGCCCGTTCATCACATCCGAAATCAGCCAGACTGTATCGAGTTTTCCCACTGCACCAACGAATACCACGATTGTGAAAATCGCCCGGTAGGGAACCACGGCCCGCTCGCCGAACAGGTACTCGAAAGACTTTTCGCCGTAATAGGACCAGCCGAGAATCGTCGAGTAGGCAAAGAGCATCAGGCTGATCGAGACGATTATCCCGCCCATCTCCCCGGGCAGCACCGCGTTGAAAGCCTGCATGGTCAGTTTCACCCCGGTCTCCCCGCCTGTCCAGACTCCGGTAAGCAGGATAGCGAGCCCGGTCAGGGTGCAGACCACGAGCGTATCGATAAAGGTCTGGGTCATGGAGACCATCGCCTGGCGCACCGGATGGCGGGTCTGGGCTGCGGCCGCGGCGATTGCCGAGCTGCCCAGTCCCGATTCATTGGAGAAAATCCCGCGCGCCACGCCCCAGCGGATGGTGAGCATCACAGTGGCCCCGGCGAACCCCCCGCTGGCAGCTGTCGGGGTGAACGCCTGGGTGAAAATAAGCTTGAATACCGCGGGCAAGGCCTCCAGGTTGGCCAGGATCACCCAGAGTGCGGCACCAATGTAGAAAACGATCATCACCGGCACGAGCAGGCTGGTCACCCTGCCGATCGACTTGATCCCGCCCAGCAGCACGAGACCAGTGGCCACGGTCAGGAAGACCCCCGTTATCCTGTGAGCCACCCCGAAAGTGCCGTGCACCGCCTCGCACACGCTGTTGGACTGGACCATATTACCGATCCCGAAAGCAGCCACCGCGGCGAAAATGGCAAAAAGCACGCCGAGCCACTTCCAGCCCAGCCCGTTGCTCAGGTAGTACATCGGGCCGCCGCACATCATCCCCTTTTTGTCCGTTGTACGGTATTTCACTGCAAGCAGCGCCTCGGCGTACTTGGTGGCCATGCCGAAAAGCCCGGTAACCCACATCCAGAACAGCGCACCCGGCCCGCCCCACGTAAGCGCTGTTGCCACCCCGGCGATATTCCCTGTGCCCACTGTGGCGGCCAGAGCAGTCATCAGAGCCTGGAAATGGCTGATATCGCCCTTGCTGCCCTTGTCCCGCCTCTTCACGAGCGCCAGGTGAAGTGCCGGCAGCAGGGCGCTGAACTGCAGACCCCGCAGCACAACGGTCAGGTAGATACCCGTGCCCACCAAGAGAATCAGCATGGGCGGGCCCCAGACCAGGGTGCTGGCATATTCGACTGCGCTTTGAAAGCTTTGAATAAATCCAGTGCCGGTTTCCAATTAGACCTCCGGGTGTTGGGCTGAAAGGGTGAGGATTACGCAGGCTTTAATGTGGGCAAATTTAAAGGGTAGGCAGGGAAGGGGCAATTTTTTTCTTTTGAGATAAATCCGTTCTATTAAGCTGGAAAAGATACTGCTGGACTCTAATCCCGCCAGTCAAAGAGAGAATAAACGGTAGGCAGAAGCAGCAGGGTAAGAAAGGTGCCCACCAGCAAGCCCCCTATCACCACCACCGCCATGGGCGAGCGCACCTCGCTGCCCTCGCCGATACCGATTGCCATGGGCAGAAGGCCGAGAATCGTGGTCGCGCTGGTCATCAGGATCGGGCGAAGGCGTACCTTGCCGGCGACAACCAGGGCCTCGTTCTTGCTCATGCCCTCCCTGCGCAGCACGTTCACATAGTCCACCAGCACAATCGCGTTGTTCACCACGATCCCGGAGAGCATCACCACTCCGATCAATGCCACCACGCTGATAATCCCGCTTGTGGCATAAAGCGACCAGATCACACCCACCAGGCCGAAGGGGATAGTGAAAAGGATCACTAGCGGGTGAAGCAGGGATTCGAACTGGCTTGCCATCACCAGATACACCAGGAAAATCGCCAGGCCGATGGCAAAGAGCATGCTTTTCATCGCGCGGCGCATCTCCAGGCCCTGGCCGCCGAAAGTGATTGAAATCTCCGGCGGCACGTTCATATCCGCCAGAGCTTGTTCGATCCTGCCGATCACCGTACCGAGATCCACCCCGGAAAGCCCGGCGGAGATTACCGCAACCCTCTCCTGGTCGACCCTGCGGATTTCGCTCGGCCCCTCCTCTACAACCAGGTCCGCCACAGCATCCAGCGTGATCGGTCGCCCGTCGATTGTGGCCACTGTCAGCTTGCGGATATCATCCACCCTGTCACGGTCTTCCTCCTCCACCCGCACGCGAATGTCCACCTTGCGTCCCATGCGGTGAAGTTCGGTGGGGACCTCGCCGAGCACCTTGCCGCGGATCACCCGGGCGAGTTGGCTCAGGGTAAGGTTTAGCGCAGCAAGCCGGTCCCTCTTGAAAAGGACCTGGATCTCGGGATTCCCGCCCTCAGTCGAACTTTTAATGTCGGAAAGACCTTCCACACCAGCCAGGCGGCGGGATGCCTCGTCGCTGATCCTCTTGAGCGTATTCAGGTTGTAGCCCCGGATCTCCAGCTCCACCGGAGTCTTGAAGCTGTAAAGAACCGGCCTGCCGAACTTCACACTCGTCCCCGGGATCAACTCGAAACGCGAGCGCAACTCATCGATCAGCAAGTCCTCCTCTTGCCGGGACAGGCTGCCGTCGAACAGAATACTCATCTGGCCGATATCCTCGCGCTCCTCTTTCAGGCTGCCGCCGACCATGGTGCTTACTCCCGCCGAGATATAGACAAGCTCCACCTCCGGCTCCTGTTCGGCAATCCGCTGCATCCTTGTCAGCACCTCCCGGGTACGTTCCACCGGAGTGCCGACCGGCATTTTCAGCCCCACCAGAATTTCGTTCTGGCTCATCTCAGGAATTAACTCCCGACCCAACCGGGGATAGATCAAAAAAGAGGCGATGAATATCGCCAGGGCAAATGCCAGTGTCACCAGCCGGTTGTTCAGCACCCAGGGAAGAAGCCGGGCGTAATTCGGTTCGATCCAGGCGTAGAAGTGGCGGTGAAGAATCAGCAGGGGGCTGATCAGAAACCTCAGGCCGCGCCCGAGCCAGAGGCCTGCATACTTGACCACTGTGAGCAGAATGATTGGCAGGTAGTAAAAAATTATCCGGAATAAGAAAGCCACAGAGTCATACGGCCAGTAGATCCAGCCCGGTCCCCGGCGAGTTCCCTCTCGTTCAGAATCAACTTCTCCAGCAGAGTGAATCTCGCCCGGAGCTTTCGCCTCGCTGCTTGAGCCGAACGCCTTTCCGCCCTTGAAACCCGAACTCATCATTGGGATTAAGGTCAGGGCCACCAGCAGTGAGACAAGCAGGCTGAAGGTGACTGTCAGCGACTGGTCGGTGAAAAGCTGTCCAGCCACACCGGTGACAAAGATTATCGGCAGGAAAACGCAGATCGTGGTCAGGGTCGAAGCGGTCACCGCCTTGCCTACCAGGGTCGCACCCTTGTTGGCAGCTTCAGGCGCACTATAGCCTTCTTTCAGGTAGCGGTCGATCGACTCGAGCACCACAATCGAGTTGTCCACGAGCATCCCCACGCCCAGGGCCAGGCCCCCGAGGGACATGATATTGAGCGAAACCCCGGAGATGAACATGAAAAAGAAAGTCGCCACCACACAGATCGGGATGGCCAGCGAAATGATCAGGGTCGCTCCGATGCGCTGAAGGAAAACATAGAGCACGATTACCGCCAGAATCCCGCCGATCATCGCGGTTTTGAGCACCTCCCAGATAGAATTGGTGATAAAACGTGACTGGTCGGTGATTACACTCAGATTTATCCCTCTTGACGGCCCATATTCTTTGCGGACATCATCGAGCCTGTCTTTCACCCGCCGGGCCACCAGTATCGTGTTTGCATCTGCTTCCTTGTAAACAGCCAGTTCCACGTTCTCCTGCCCGTCGACCTCGGTAATCACCGTGCGGTCCTTGAATCCCCGGCGTACCTCGGCTACATCGGAGAGCCTGATCAGCACATCGCCGCGGCGTTCGATAATGATATCCGCTATTTCATCCGGGCTCTTGTACTGGTTCAGGGTGCGCACCAGGTAGTCTGCATCCCCATCGGTGAGAGTGCCGCCGGTGAGGTTGATATTCTCGGCAGCTACCCGGTTCGCCACAGTCTGCACACTCAAACCCAGAGAGGCGAGCTTGCGCTCGCTCAGGGCCACATGTATCTCCTCCTCCAACCCCCCGGAGACCTCGATCGCCGCTACTCCGTCGACTGTCTCCAGCTTAGTTTTCAGCCGTTCCTCGGCCATCGTGCGCAGGGCGATCAGGTCGATCTCTTTCGAAGTCAACCCCAGGCGCATGATCGGCTCAAGACCAGGATCGTAGCGCAGGATTATCGGTTTCTGCACCTCCTGGGGCAGACGCACGCGGTCGAGTTTCTCGCGCACATCGAGAGAGGCGAAATCCATCTGGGTGCCCCACTCGAACTCCACGGTGACATCGCTGATCCCAGCCCGCGAGCGGCTCGAGACCCGGATCACATTGTTCACCACACTCACCGCCTCCTCGATCCGCCGGGTCACAAGGTTCTCCACTTCTTCCGGGGCCGCGCCGGCAAACCCGGTGCGCACCGAGAGAGTCGGATAGGAGATATCGGGCAGAAGATTGATCGGCAGACGCTGGTAGGCCACACCACCGAAAAGCACAAGGGTGACTATCAGCATGGTCACAGTCACAGGCCTGCGGATTGATGACTCGACTATTCTCATCTCGGTAAAGGAGCGCCTTTCCAACGCTCGAAAACTTTTACAAAAAAATCTACCTTAAGCCAACGAAGCCGGAAGATCACGCAGCAAGAATGTATAACTAAAATACAGGTGAACTTCCCTGTCAAGATATTTTAAACTATTGCCATCCAGTTCCTATCTTCTATACATTACAAGGAAGAATATGGTTACATTAAATCTGGTTTAAATTATTAAATCAACCAGTTCTTGAACCGGTTTTTACTGAGAAAAAGATGGCCTCCTGGCAAAAACCACCTAGCCAAGACATTATCTCCCGAAGGGACTTCATCGGCAGGACGGCAGGTGGAGCCTTTCTAGCCCAACTGGCCTGCTCCGGCAAGAAAAGCCTGCCGGAGGAGGCTGCCCAGCCCTCTATTATCCCTACAGGTTACGGTTACGAGAAATGGGATGAGATATTTCAAACGATCATGCGTGGTTTCGTGCGCAACGCCCTTCGTACCTCGGACACTTTCGCTGTCTGCGACTACCGCGAAGGCCTGATCCTGAAAAATTTCCTTTCGGCCAGCGGCAAGACCTGTGATTCGGTCACCCGGATCATGCCGGCAATCGCCGCCAGGATATTTTCTCCCGATGGCGCAAAGACTGTCACCGTGGACGGAAAAACCTGGCACCTGGAAGATATATTCGTCTCGGCGCTTAAAAACGCCACAGACCCGGCGAGCAAGGATTTCTGGGAATATGTAACGCCCCGCGGCTGGGATCAGCGCCAGGTCGAGTCTTCTATTGTGGCGTTCAGCCTCTGGCTCGTGTCGGACAAGCTGATGGACAAATTCTCCTCGCAGGAGAGAAAAAACATCCAGAACTGGCTGGCAAGCTGCACGAGTTTCACTGATCACGGCAACAACTGGGAGCTTTTCACCGCGGTTAACCATGCCGCTCGTCTGGCACTTTCAGCACGCTGGCCCGAGTTCGAAGGGGATGAAAAATCTTTTCGGGCGGACCTCGAAGTGATAGATAAAATGTACGCCGGCCACGGCTGGTACCACGACTCCCTGGAGGGCCACGAGTACGACTACTACAATTTCTGGGTTTTCGCCTCGCATACTCTTTACTGGGACATGATGGTCGGCGACAGATTCCCGGATTTGCGAAACAAGTACCGCCAGAGGGTAAAAAAATTCCTCGAAACCACTCCTTATTTTTTCGGTGCTAACGGGAGCCACATCTTGTTCGGCCGCTCGCTGATCTACAGATGGGGCACGCTGACCCCGCTCGTGCTGGCCTACCGCATGGGTCTCTGGCCTTATTCAGTCAGCCTGCTGCGGAGGATCTGCAACAGCAACCTCGCCTTTCTCTGGGAGAGCGGAGCCTGGGACGCAGAAAACGAAAAGCTGCGGGAAACCCTTACCCCGCATTCGAGCCGAGCCGTTTGCGAAAGCTATATCAACAACGGCCATCCCTACTGGGGCATGCAGGCCTTTTTCACAGCCTCATTCGATAAGTACGACCCTTTCTGGCACGCCCCGGAGGAACCCCTGCCGGTAGAGGCAGGGGATTTCGCGAAAAAAATCGAATCTGCCGGTATCCTGTTACACGGATACAAAAAAAGCGGCCAGGTCCAGATGTGGCAGGCCCGCTGCTCCAAGCATCACCGCAACAAGTACTACAACTTCTCCTACTCCTCGCATTTCCCGTTCAACGTGGAGATAGTCCAGGAGCTTGTGCCACCGGATAACATTCTCTCTTTCCAAACCGGCGATGGGGCGTACGGCAGAAGAGACACCCCTTACACAGGTGAAATAATCTCGGACCGCCAGCTTATCTGGCAGTGGAACACCTCGGTGGGCGAGTCGAAGATAGAAGTTGAAAGCACAGTGCTGATCGACGGCGAAATTCAGTGGCGGGCGCATCGGGTGAATATCACCGGCAGCCAGCAGTTGTCCGCGGCCGAGTCCACCTATGCCCTGGGGCTTAACCTGGAGGAAACCCCGGAGGTGCGCTCAGGCGGGGTCTGGGAGTACGGCAGGTCGCCAGCAACAGGGTACGCGGTGTTCATCCGGGCTATTTTCGGTTTCAACCAGCACGAGCCGCTGAGCGGATTCCAGGGCCGGGAGAACCTTAACAGCTTACACCCCAGGGGCCTCCAGGCAAGTGTAACCTGCACCCTGATGCCCGGCGAACACGTGCTGATCGCGGCAGCCTACGCAAGTCCGAATCCTCTCTCTATTGACCAACTCCGGGCCCGGACAAACCAAATGCCGAAAGAGATAGCTGAGTTTGCCGGGATGGAGTTGTAGTATCTGGCCTCCTTCCCGGGAGTTTTAGCAATATCTAGATTTTACTCCTGTGACCAGTATTTATTTCTTAAACTCTACCTCCCGGTAGCTGTGAAAAAATTTCAATCTTGGTTTCTTTTACCTTTTTTCCCAATTGACTTTTTACCCATTCGGTGCAATAATAACTCTACCGGACAGGAATTTTTTTATTAATTTATAAACTACATTCCGGCTTTTCCGGTCAATTTCTCTCTGTCTTAAAATCTGCGAGAAAAGCACGATGAGTTTCGATGACATTTTCTCCGCTGCAGCCGAGACCATAGGACTGCATGGCCTGGATTCAATCCTCAAGTTCACCCACTTTCACCCGCTGAACACCACATCTTTCCGGGAAGGGCTGGAACTGGCCGAGGACCTTAAATCCGATTCGGGAACGATCCTCTATCCCAAGGGAACCGAGGTTACCCGGGAGCGGATCGAAAGGCTGCTCAAGTTCCGCGAATCTAACCCCGATATGGACTTCAACCTCATGATCAAGCGCAACGAGAAACTGACCCAGAAGTTCCGCGAAGAGATCAAGGAACGGATGGACCACCTTCTCACTCAACGTAAAAAATCGAAAGTAACCAGTGACTTGATGAAAAACATTGATAACTCCTTTAATACGATAATCGGCAAGATGCTCGACGAACAGAATATCACCCTCGCACTGTATAAGATGCGTTTTTCCTGCGAACTTGCAAAAACGAAGCTGGCGTCTCGCTATGCCGACTATGCAATGGAAGTAGCCATCTTTTCGCTGGCCCTCGCCACCTCAGAGAAATACGAGCCGATCCTTGGTGGCAACGAGGACAAGCTGTACCAGGTCGTCACAGCCGGGCTGTTCCACAACTACGGGGCTGTTTTCGAGATCGATAAAATCCACGAACTTCCTGCCAATAAAAGACCGGAGATGTACTGGGAAGAAATCCGCCGGGGGATCGATAATCTCTCTGATCTGGAGCTGGGCGCAGAAATCCTGACTGCCATTAAAAGCCTGTGCGATTACCAGAAAGGTGAGCGGGGTTTTGTCGCCGAAGACAAATCAGCCGCTCTGCCAAACGTCCTTGTCGTGGTGGATACCTTCCTTCAGAAAGAGACCGGGCTGTTCGGAGATCCGTTCGAGGCCAAACATGTGGTGGACAAGATGAATATCCAGGCCAAGGAAAAACAACTCAACGAGCTGGCGGTGCAGGCCCTGACCCTGGGATTGAACCTCTCCGATATCTTCGATTTTTACGCCGAGCTGGACCGGCTGGTCAAGGAATGTCCCTATGAATCGGCAGTATCTTACCCGCTGACCCACTTATACAGCCCGACTATTTTTATCTGTAAAAGGAAGGTGACCAAGTGTCTTTACCTCGAGCTCGCGGTTAACACTGTTAACCTCGTCCAGCGCCTGGGCGAACTTTCCCCTGGTGAATACCACCGCTGCAAGCTATTGACACCGAATGTGTCAGCCTTCTATGAGAAACACTATGTAGAAATCAAGGTATCTACTGCCGATAAAGCCAAGGCCGAAGGGGGATTGAAAGAAGCGACACCTGAAAATGGTGGGACACCAGAAGCGTCTGTTAAAAAAGAAGAAGCTATGCAGGAGGAGAAAAAAGAAGAAGCTGTGCAAGAGGAGAAAAAGGAAGAAGCTGTGCAAGAGGAGAAAAAGGAAGAAGCTGTACAGGAGGAGAAAAAAGAAGAAGCTGTGCAAGAGGAGAAAAAGGAAGAGGCAAAGTCAGAGGATAAACCCGCGAATTCCTGATTTCTTAACCGGTCCAGAAAAGAATTTTTCAATTAAACGCATACGTGGCCGAGGTATTATGACCCCGGCCTTTTTTATTGAAATCTCTTCTATACATCCAGAACCACTGTTGCCCTCAGGATTCCTTCGGGTTCGAGCCGCTCTATTTTCAGCCGGTGCCAGGTGACAGCCTTGACCTCCCCGGCGATCTCGTGACTGGCCTCATCGGCTTTCTCCCCCCGGGCAACCGCGGCCAGAGAGTTCTGCGTTAGCGATTCGAAAGCGGTCGTTGCGCATAACCAGCCCTCTGAGGTGTAGAGGTAGAGCAGTTCGGTCATCCAGCTCCGCAAAAGCTCCTCCGGGGATTCCTCCTCCAGCTCGATCTTCCTTTCCTCAGCCGGCTTTATTCGCCTCGGGTCAGTCAACTGCGCCATCAGCGCCTCTGCCGCAGAAGCAAAAAGTTCTTGCAGGTCTCTGCCGTAAATGTGAAGCCCGATATCTGCGGTATGCTCGAATAACTCGTATTTTTTTGACTTCATCCCTGCCAGCTTTCCTCAAAAAAGTTGTTTTCCCTAACAAAATCAGCCGCTCCACCGGTGCGAACCGTCAATGGAGCTTCCTTGACAGAAAAATCTTTTCTTGTCAAATTGATGCAATATTTCATGGTCGCTTCTTAACAAACTTATACCGCAGGAAAGGGAGAAACAAGATGCGCGTTGTAGTTCAGCGGGTCAGTCGGGCATCGGTTACAATTAACAGTGAGGTTGTTGGGTCAATCGGCACCGGGCTGCTGCTGTTGGTGGCAATGCATGGGGAAGAAACCGCGGAGGATGTTGCCTGGATGGCCAACCGCTGCGTAGGCCTGAGAGTTTTTCAGGATCCGGAAGGCAAGATGAACCTCTCGCTCAAGGATGTGGGCGGTTCGCTTCTGGTGGTCAGCCAGTTCACCCTTTACGGCGACTGCAGCAAGGGCAGACGGCCGTCATTTATCAGGGCTGGTGATCCGGAAATAAGCGAAAAACTGATCGACCGGTTTGTTGAACTGCTGCGCGCGGAGGACGTGAAGGTCGCCACCGGGCGTTTCGGCGCAATGATGAAAGTTGAACTAGCCAATGAAGGCCCGGTTACCCTGATAATCGAACGGTGACCTGGCTGGAAACCGTTAAAATGGTCAAAGATACTCTGGGCATCAAAAACCGACACCCGCATTTCATCCTGGCCAGCGCCTCCCCCCGCCGGACCAACCTTCTGACCCAGATCGGGGTCGTACATGAGGTAATCCCGGCCGAGGTGGACGAGATCTCGAATGTTCCTGCCGAACCAGGTGCGCATGTTAAAGTGCTCGCTGAGCGCAAGGCTCTCTGGGTGGCCTCACGCCGCCAGGAGGCACTGGTCCTGGGTGCGGATACCGTTGTTTATCAGGAGAATGAGATTCTCGGTAAACCCTCGAACTTCGACGACGCCTGCCGGATGGTTGAACGCCTGGCAGGAAATGAACACCAGGTCTTTACCGGGATCGCTCTCGCCGGGCCGGCCAGCCGCGAGGTGGAAAGCTCTTTCGAGGTAACCCGGGTGCGCTTCCGGCCCCTGTATAAAAAACACATCAAGCTCTATGTCTCCACCGGGGAACCTTTCGACAAGGCCGGCGCCTACGGGATCCAGGGCTTTGGAGCGACCCTGGTGGAGAGTGTCGAGGGCTGCTATTTCAACGTAATGGGATTGCCCTTGACACGGCTGTTAAGAATGCTCGCCGCCCGCGGGTACGACTATCCGTTCGGTCCCCTTGTTCAGTCTTCAAAAAAATAACCACATGCCTGTATCTGATAGCATCTCTGAGCTTTTGTCTTGCGCTGTGGAATATTGAAGAGATAAAAAATTTCTGCAAAGTTAACTGTAACGAGAGCTTTCCGCTGTTTTCCAAAATTTCGGTCAAGGGTGATGACATTCACCCGTTGTATGAGTATCTTACTTCCGAGGATACCAATCCAGGGTTTGCTGGTGAAATACCCTGAAATTTCACCAGGTCTCTGGTTAACCGGCAGGAGTTTGATTGCCAGGCACACAGGCTTCCAGCCCGAATTTAGCGGATAGCAAGCCATCCGGCACGCCTATCAGGCTCTGCGTACTGGTAGCGGTGGTGTATTTACTGATCACCCTGCCCTTTCTGGGACGTCCGCCGCTGTTCGACCCGGACGAGGGCTACTATCCGGAAACCGCCCGCGAGATGCTCGAGCGCGGCAACCTGCTCGACCCGATATTCAACGGCCAGCCGCGCTGGGGCAAGCCAGTTGCATTTTATCTGGCCGAGACTGTCTCTTTCAAGGTGTTCGGCATGGATGAATGGGCGGCAAGGCTGCCGAGCGTTCTCGCCGGCCTTGGATTTGTCCTGCTGACCCTCTCCGCCGGCGCCCGGCTCTTCAATGTCCGGGCCGGTTTTTACGCAGGCCTGCTTACCGCCGTGTCTTTGCAGCCGGTGGTTTACTCGCGCACTGCGGTTCCAGACATGCTGCTTAGCGTTTTCGTAACTCTGTCGCTTTACGCTTTCCTTCGCTCCCGGGTGATTGGCAGGCAAACAGCTTCTGATAATACAAGGTGGTGGCTTCTGCTTGCCTATGCCTCAGCCGGCCTCGCTTTTCTTACCAAGGGCCCCCTGGGTCTGATTCTTCCCGGCTTGACAATCTTTGCCTACCTCCTTTTTTCTGGAAACGCGAAAGGTCTTCTCGAGCTAAAACCCCTGACTGGAATCCTGGTGTTCCTTCTGGTCGCTGCTCCCTGGTTTATTTACATGTACTCTCTTCACGGGGTACCTTTCCTGAACGAACACTTTATCCAGCGGAATGTCAACCGTTATTTCACCACTAAATGGCAGCACTCGGGCTCGGTTCTTTATTATGCACCAGTGCTTATCGCCGGGGTTTTTCCCTGGACAGTGGCTTTTCTGGGGGGTCTGGGCTCCATTTTGCACCAGGCATTTGGGAAAGCGCGGAGGCTGGGAAACAAGACATTTCGCAATGAGGATATTTTCGTTTTCTGCTGGTTCGGCGTGATGTTTATTTTTTTCAGTTTCAGCCATTCCAAGTTGCCGAATTATGTACTGCCGCTATATCCGGCGATGATACTCCTTGCTGCACGCTTTATCCTGGAACTCGAAAATCGCCCATCGAGCAAGCTTGCCCATGCCCTTGTCTGGATTACCGCTGGCTTAACTGCCGCGCTGGCCCTCGCAGGAGGTTCCGTTCTGGCAGGCAAGCTGAAAGAGGATTTCGCAACCATTCTTTTCTGGCTTTCGCCTTTGGTAATAATAATGGCGGCGGCACCTGTTTTTCTATTCACGAAGAGGCTTACCCACTGGGTGGGAGTCTCCGCTGCCGGGATGGTGGTGTTCATGGCTGTCATAACCGGGCTTGCGATCCCTGAAATAGACCGGCTGCAGGCGGTTAAAACCTTGAGCCTCGAACACCGGCACCGTTTTGAAGATACCCCGCGCCTGGCGGTCTGGCGGGTCTGGCAGCCCTCCTTTCTGTTCTACACAGGTAAACAGGTTCTGCGTTTCAACCCTGATCTCGACAACTGGGAAAAGCCCCGAGCCGAGGGAATACGCTGGGTGCTGACCCGCGAGTCTGCACTCGGAGAGATAGAGAAACTCACCGGAGCGCTGCCTGAGGAAGCTTACCGAATGGGAAACAGGGTACTGCTCCGGATTGCGGCAAACAACGCCTCTCAGGACGAAAGTGGCTATTAAATATTGACTTATCGGATAATTATTTCCATATTTAAAATCTCTTGCTCAATTAAAGGGATGAGTTAAGGGAAGGGGCAAGGTTTTTCGAAACGATCCGGGAATCCCATGGCGAAAGGTCTAATATGAATTTTAAACGGGCCAGAAATCCGTATGTTTATGCCAGCATCACGGTGATTGTCCTGATGATGGCGGGTTGGCTGTTCGGCAGGTTGCTGGCCACCTCTGACAACACCTACATGCGCCTGCTGCTTCTCCAGGATGTTGTCAACCAGGTCTCTCTGCGCTATGTAGACAAGATCCCGCCAGACCAGCTTTACCGACGGGCAGCGGAAGGGCTGCTCAAGGGACTTGATCCCTACACCGAATTGATTCCAGCAGAGGAGTACAAGCGATTCCAGGAACTGCAGGTCAAAAGCGAGTACCTGGGCACCGGCATCTCAATCACCCGGACAAACCGCGAAATTGTGGTGATGTCAACTTTTCCCGGCTCCTCAGCCTACCGCGAGGGGATCCAGCCGGGGGACCGGATTATCCGGGTCGACGGCAAATCCACCAGGAACTGGACCACCGAACAGGCCTCGCTACACCTGCTGGGCGAGGAGGGAACTACGGTCGAGGTGGCAGTTTCCCGCATGGGAGTACCTGATCCGTTGAACTTCACCCTGACCCGTGAGCAGGTGATCGTTCCCACGGTAACCAGGCATTTCATGCTACCCGACAGTGTAGGATATGTCAGGCTTGCCAACTTTACCGAGCGCTCTGCAGAGGAACTGAAAAAATACGTGGAAAATCTGCTGGCTGAGGGGATGAAATCACTCATTCTCGACCTGAGAGATAATGCTGGCGGACTTACCGAAAGCGCCATAAATATCTGCGGCCTCTTCTTATCCGGCAAAGAACTGATAGTGTCGATCCGGGCCCGAAGGAAAGAAGACAGCAGCAGCTTTTTCTCCAAAAGCAAACCCGTGTTCAAGGACCAGCCGATGGCGGTTCTGATCAACGAGTTCACCGCATCCAGCAGCGAAATAGTCGCCGGGGCGCTCCAGGATCACGACCGGGCGGTAATTTTGGGAAAGAACTCATTCGGCAAGGGGCTGGTCCAGACCACGTTCCCGTTGAACTCGGGTGATGTGCTTAAAATCACCACGGCCCGCTACTATACCCCCAGTGGACGTAATATTCAGCGAGAAAATTTCAGCCGTATCGGCCGATTGTCCGAGAAAGAAGACTCTGAGGAGGAGCCAGAGACGCAGGCAGTATTTAAAACCGATATGGGGCGGGAAGTGCTCGGCGGGGGCGGGATCGCGCCAGATGTCGAGGTGGCCGAGGACAGCGCCGCATTCGACCTCTCTATTGTTGAACTTTTGCCCCATTCATTCAATTTCGCAGTGGCCTACAAGAGCGAGCACCCCAACCTCGACAAGTCGTTCCGGGCAGACAGGGAAGTCTTCAACGCTTTTGTCAGTTTCCTGAAAAACAAGGGCGTGGAAGTGGATGATAAAAAGCTCAACAGGCATCGCGCCTTTATCACGGACGATCTGCTCACCTACCGAATCGCCCAGGTAACCTGGGACGACAATACCGCTTATCAGCTCATTGCCGGCTCCGACCGGCAATTGAATAAAGCCCTTGAAATCCTTAGCAGCGCCAAAAGCCAGAATGAAATTTTCGAGAAAATTATGAAGGAAGGCAAAGATTGAGTACGAAAAAAAGCCCCAGGGATAAGACCAAAACACTGCCTAAAAGCTCATCCGGCAGCTTCTTTACTCTGATAAACGAAAAACCCTCTGATTTCTGGTGGAACTTTGTCTATTTTCTCATTCTAAGCACAGCGATCACATTTATTCTGGTAAACAATTCGGCAAACACCTTGAGGAGTACAACCGCGCTGATTATTCTCGGCCTCCTGCTGAGCCTTGACATATTCCCCACCGTTTACATGGTCAAAATCCTGCTCCGTTTTACGCGCAACAGATACCTGCAGTAAAAAGTCCTGCTGTGCTCTCCGAATCATTCATCTTCAACATGCCAGTACGACCACCTTTTATGCCGGTGTCCACCTGTCTTTCAAATTCTATCACTCACTTATTTTACCGGAAACACCATCAGCTGGCTCAGGGATTCGTCTTCTCCCATAAAGATATAGCAGCCGTCCTCTGATGCCGTAACCGTTGCGATCTGGAACCCGCGCCAGGGCAGTTCGCCCCCTATTTCAGGCGCGTAAAGCGGGAACCTCGGGTTGCCGAGATCGGTGAATCCACTGTCATTCGGATCGTAAACAAAAAGGTGGGCGTATCCGGGAAGCGCTCCAGCCACGCCATAGAGCTTTCCATCACAGCCGAAAGCCAGGCCCACCAGCCGCGGCATCATGATCGGTTTTCCCAGGTTGGTTAACCTGCCGGTTACGGGGTCTATCTTGAAAAGCTGGCCGTCTCCTGCATTGCCTCCGTACAGAGTACCGTCTGGCGCCACAGCCCAGGAATCCACCCTTCCCAGCGAGCGCCGGCCCCAGACAATGGGGAGTTCGTCTTTCAGGGTCTCTATTTTACCGCTTTGCGGGTTGAAACGGAAAACGCTGTTCACCGGCCTGCTCCCATAGACCCGGCCGCTTTTGTCCACCACCAGTGCGCGGCTGAGGAAATCCTCCGGCTCGAGTGCATAGGAATGGTAGTAGCCGAGTTGTCTTTGGGTGGCTGCGGTTTCATCGTAAACCTGCACCTTGCCGGACTGGATATTGTAGGTAAAAAATCTGCCGCTCGGATGAGCGATTCCGTAAAGCATATTCAGCCTGCTGTCCGCTGTGATCGCGAAAATCCCTTCCCCATTCACCGGCTCGCCTAAATCGGTTACCTCGATTTTTTTGTTGGCAAATCGTACCTTGATCAGATGACCGCTTGCTCCCTCCTTATCCGGCATCGTGCCGGCATAGAGCACAGTCCCCCCGCGCCCGAAACCGCTCTGGATCGCACGCTGATCCGGTAAAACCTCGGCCAGGTCGTGTACGACCTCGAGGCTGCGGCTGGTCAATGAAACTGCGAAAAGAAACGGAGAGAGCCCCTCATTGGCCCGGGTACCGCCGATAGCATGGTCGCCGATACAGGTAAGCGAGGTGATCGCGTTGCGGTAGATCGGCAGGCGCAGCCGGTAAGTATTTTCCAGAGAAACCTCAACAGCGAAACTGCCTTTAGGCGAGAAAAACTTATAGTCGCCAGCCAACGGCCTGAACATTGCAAGCACGGAAAAAGCAGCTGCGAGTGTCAATATCTTTCTGTTCATCAAACCTCCCGATTCCATTAGAAAGTAATTTTTGATTTTTTCCTGATTTTAAGGTGCAATCTCTCTTGTTGGATTGAATATTATCATAAAAGGGCGGCTCGCCCCCGACTCGCCCATATTTTCCGCCTGGAGGCTGCGCCTCCGCCCGGCGAAATAAAGGTTGCCACGGTCGTCTTTCACATCGCAGCCGGTAACCTCGCTCACAACGTCAACCGGAAAGCGCAGCACGATTTGTTTCTCCCGGGTCAGCGGATCGAATTCCATGAGCAGCGTAGTGTCACTGACAACGTACTGGCCGTGCCCGCCGATAAAATAGTACAGCTTTCCGTTGTTTGCGAACCCCGAGTTCGGCGAGTACCCGCGGGGCGGAAGAGTTTCCATGTCATAAGTCGCCCCCAGAGCTTCGACAGAACCGATACCTCGCCTTTGCGGCCTGAAAGCGCAGACCATGTTGCCATAAGTGATCAGATAGATAACGCCGTTTTCACTGTCTTTGGCATAGGTCGGCACTCCGGTAATTATCCGTCCGGCCGGGGTTCCCGGAAAGGCAGGGATGCTGTCGCGCGAGAAAAGCAGCTGTCCGCTGTCCCGTTCGTACTTGACCAGGCGCTGGCGCCAGTCCACATAGTAGCCGTTACCCCACCTGTCACTGAATATGCATCTCGGTACATGGTCACTTCCCACGCGGCCCAAGTCCCTGAAAATGTTATTTCCGGGGTCCCACAGCAGAAAATGCACCTGCGGATAGCTGACTCCGTAGATCAGCCCTCCGACCCTGTCCAGGGCGATATCCTTGATACTATCGTACTTGAGCCCCAGGCCGAGGTTAGTCAGCCTTTCTTTTGCCGGATCCCACTTGAAAATGTAACCTCCTTGATAGCCGTGGGGATGGTTCATCAGGTACTCTTCACGGGATTCTCAGCCGTCTGTGGAAAAATACATGCAGCCGTGCGGCCCCTCAACGATCTCCGAATGTACTTTCCCCTGCCACTGGAAATCCCGCAGATTGGCCAGCTCGGGAAGAAATCCCACCAGACGCATCTTGTCCCGAATAACGTCAAATTCGTACAGACCTACTTTATCCCGGTGATTGGTCACTCCGATAAAGACTTTCTCGTGGGTGGTGCTGTAACCGATCGACCGCCAGGTGGAGTGCGCCCCGGGAAAGCCCGGGTATTCGACGAAACGGATGTTTTTCTCCGTGATCCGGGCCTCCAACCGGAAAGCACCCGTGACAATTAAGCCGAAAGCTACCGGCAGACTCAGCAAGATCGCCTTTCGCACCAAACTTTTCATTCACCAATCTCGCGTTCCGGGTTGAAAATTACCATGAACGGCCTGCTGGCCCCTGATTCACCCATCATCTCAGCCCTCGGGTCTCTCCTTCGACCGCAGAAATAAATATTACCCTCTTCGTCTTTAACGTTCGCTCCGGTAACCTCATTGATCTCTTTCAAAGGGAAAGACAGCACCATCCGTTTCGTCTTTTTTTCCGGATCGAACTCCATCAGCACGTTTTGTTCAACGCCGTCCACGTAATTCCCGTGCCCGCCGATAAAGTAATAGAGCAGGCCATTATCACCCAGTGCGAGGTTCGGGCAATAATAGTCGTAGGGCTGCTTCTGGTCGCTGTCGTAAATACCACCCAGGTCCTCGCAGTTGCCGAATCCGAGCCTGGTTGGGTAGTAAGCGATCATTTTAGAGCCGTAGGTGATAAGATAGATCATTCCTTTCTCCTGATCCTCGGCCCATGCAGTGATCCCGGTAATGATGCTGTAGGGTGGTGTGCCTTTGAAAAAAGGCAGACTTTCTTTGGCAAAGAGTAATTTCTCCGTGTCATGCTCGTATTTGACCAGGCGCTGGCGCCAGTCCACATAGTACACGTTTCCGTAGCGGTCATTGAACAATACCCTCGGCACGTGGGTCGAACCGACACGTCCCAGATCGCGCAGATCGTTTTTTTGGGGATCGTACAGCAGAAGGTGCACCTGGGGGAAAGTGGTAGCCAGGATTTTGCCGCTCTTGCGATCTATCATCATGTCTTTCAGGCTGTCGAACCTTGGCCCCATGCCAATATTGTCCAGGCGTTCAGCCACGGGATCCCACCTGTAGAAAAAACTGCCGCCATAGCCGCGTGGATGGTTCATCAGGTAGAGCATGCGGGTCTCGCCGCCATCTGTGGAAAAATACATGCAGCCGTCCGGCCCTTCGACAACCTGTGAATGCATTTTGCCCTGCCACTGGAATTCCCGCAGGTTGGACAGCTCGGGCAGAAATCCGTGGAGTCTCATCTTCCTGCGCTTTATATCATACTCGAAAAAACCCACCTTGTCCCGGTGATTTGTCACCCCGATATAAACTTTCTTATGCGTTTTACTGTAGCCGATTGAACCCCACGAGGAATGCGCATCCGGGAAATCGGGATATTCCTCGAAGCGGATATTTTTCCTGGTGATCTCCGCCCCGGCAGGATGATAGCCGGCTCCGAGAACAAGCAAGACCATGAAAATACAGGCTCCCAGAACAGTGCGGTACATCTATTTGATCTCCCGTGTTGGATTGAAAATTATCATGAACGGCCTGCTGGCCCCTGATTCACCTCTCATCTGGGCCTCTGCGTCTCTCCTTCGGCCGCAGAAATAGAGGCCGCCGTTCTCATCCTTGACATTTGCTCCAGTAACCTCGCTGATCTCTTTTAAGCGGAAAGATAGCACCATACGCTTGGTTTTTTTCTGCGGGTCGAATTCCATCAGGACATTTTTCTCTTCGCCATCTACATAACTTCCATGGCCGCCGATAAAATAATAGAGCATACCATTATCACCCAGGGCCAGGTTCGGGCAGTAGTAGTCATAGGGTTGTTTGGTCTCGAGATCGCCGTCATAAATTCCGCCCAGGTCTACCATTTTGCCAATACCGACTCTGGCTGGATAATAAGCGACCATCTTCGAGCCGTAGGTGACCAGGTAGATCACTCCGTTGGCCTGGTCCTCGGCATAGGCAGTAATTCCTGTTACCACGCGATAGCCAGGTGTGCCCTCGAAAGCAGGCAGGCTGTCCCTTGCGAAAAGGAGCTTACCTGTATCATGCTCATATTTAATCAAGCGCTGCCGCCAGTCAACATAATACATGTTGCCGAACCAGTCGCTGAACAGTGTCCGTGGCACGTGGTCAGAACCCACCCTGCCGAGATCGCGAATGTCGTTTTTCTCATGATCGTAAACCAGAAGGTGCGCCTGTGGGTAGGATACTCCCATGATCCTGCCGCTGATTTGATCTATGGTAATATCCTTGACACTTTCGTACCGCATACCATAACCGAGCTTGGTCAGGAGTTCTCCCGCCGGGTCCCACTTGAAGAAAAACCCGCCGCCGTAACCGTGAGGATGGTTCATCAAGTACTCTTCCCTTGATTCCCCGCCGTCGCTGGAAAAGTACATGCAGCCGTCCGGCCCCTCGGTTATCTTCGAATGGATCTTTCCCTGCCACTGGAAATTACGCAGGTTGGCCAACTCTGGCAGAAACCCGCAGAGACGTATCCTGTCACGGATTACGTCGTATTCGAAAAGACCCACCTTGTCCCGGTGGTTGGTCACCCCGATAAAGACTTTCCTATGGGTTTTGCTGTAGCCGATCGAACCCCAGGTGGAATGGGCATCCGGAAAGCTCGGGTATTCGACGAAGCGGATGTTTTTTTTCGTGATCTCCGCGCTTAGTATTCCAAAAACCGTCAACATTAAGGTCAAAGCCGTAAACATTACTATTTTTATCTCTCTCATTCACGCGCTCCTTTCTGAGGGTTATATGCACCTCTCGGTAAAAATCTCGTGTGCACTTTTAAGCGTTCAAATTCTATGATAATTTGAAGTTTATTGTTATTTTAAATTAGGTCTCAGAATTTATACTTATATGTAAGAGCTGTCAATCGGCTCTTTGGTATCCGGTAAGATACCGCCGACCATAATGCTCAAAAGCCTAAAAACGCTTAAATATCTTTGGAAACCTGCTTAAAAACTACAAACGCGGA
>JAUVUV010000521.1 GCA_030604975.1 Candidatus Glassiibacteriota bacterium
AACCACCGGCATGATTCTTGTCGGAACGTTATCTTTGAACGGAATCATCTATTACTTGTATCCTCATGATGAGGGCACCTTATGCCGTGATCATTGAAACATAGCCCTGTACGCATTCATTCATTCTGCGCACCCGGCAGGCATAGTGTAAAACGGGTTCCCTCCCCCGGGGCGCTGTCCACCTCGATCCAGCCCCTGTTTTCCTCGAGCGTTTTTTTCACGATTGCAAGACCCAGTACCAGGCCGTTCTCCCGGGTAGTGAAAAAAGGGTTGAAAATCTTTTCCACTGTTTCCATGTCCATCCCGCATCCGTTGTCGCTCAGCTTTACGACTATTTCACCGCTATCGTTCCTGCGGGCGGTGACCGTTATTTTGCCGTCACTGTCGGGGAGAGCTTCCAGGGCGTTATTGAAAAGATTGAGAAAAACACGGGAGAGTTGTTCGGGATCGGCCCGGACATGCGAGGCTTCCCGGGGAATATTGATCGAGATCTCTGCCGCTTTGGTGTGGGCCTCGTCGGTTACAAGGTCGGCTGCAGTCTGGATAAGCGGCGAAAGCTCCAGGTTATCCGCCTTGGGATGCGCTGGTCTGGCGAACTCGAGAAAGTTGTTCAAGATTTTTTTCAAGCTGCCGACCTCTTCGATTACCCTTTCCAGGTATTTCGACGCTTCGCTGCCCTTTTTCGACTCCTGACGGGCCAGGGAGGCAAAAAGCTCTATCCCGCCAAGGGGGTTTCTAATTTCATGTGCTACGCCGGCGACCATCATCCGCTGGTTTTCCTCTCTCTGGCTCAATCGCTCGCGCATCCGGTCGAGGGCCTGGGCCAGGAAAGCGATCTCTCTGGTGCCTGCCTCACCGATATTCAGAGGCTGGTCCATCTTCCCGCGGCCGATCCTTTCCGCCTGTGAGACGAGCCTGTTCACCGGCCGGGTGACCGAGCGCGCAAGCAGAAATCCCAGTCCTACTGTCAGGCCGGCACCCAGGAGCACAAAAGCGAGAATCGATTTCCGCAAACCAGCGATATAGCTCAGGTAGTCCGCACTGGCATCAGTGCCCACAATGGCTACAGCCCTGCCCTCCCCGTCAACGATTGCCGCAAACCCGGTCTTGTACCAGGCCCTGTCCTCTCCCCGGAAAAGTACACTCGCCGTTGGTTTGCCTTCCAGGCAGGCGGTGATCTCGGCTTGTTGAAAACGCAGGCGGGCATAAGGCGTGCCGATTGGAATCCCGTCCTCGGTGTCAAGCAGGCTGCGAAGTTCAGGGTCGAATACGAACAGCCTTTTCAAGTTTGTACGCTCCCTGATTTGAACAAGGCTTGTGCGGTAGCTCTGGTATGTTCGGCCCTGCTCATCCCCGCGCTCGAAGCTCGATATGATCAGTGGATTGAAATGAGTCGTGGTTGCCTGTGCTACCCCAACCAGACGTTCTCCCAACTCGGCGTCCAGGCTTCGACGGGCGGACTCATAGTAGAAAAATCCGCTGACAGCCAGAATCGGAACAACAAACGCAACATAGGTGAGGATCAGTTTAGTCCTTAATCTGGTCTGCGAAAGGCTGTTCATTATGATACCCACAGAGTGACTTGAAGCCGGAATGAAAAACCCGATCTGAAAAATACCGGTTCCAGCAGGTTAATATCCTGAGAATATAATACCTGGATAAATCTATTCAACCTCTGAAAAATATGGAATTTATTTATAAAAATCTACTTTGATCCTGGTATAAAACAATGGCCGTTGAAAAAAAAGCCGCCCATCAGGGCGGCTTTTTTTGTTGGGTTCGTATGAATCTTTTTCCTCGCTGGCTGGCTGCCTGACTAACTAACCCATAACCGCCCCTGTGCTGGCGTTCTGCACAGCTTGTGAGTACCTTCTCAGGTAACCAGTATCGATCCTGGGCTTGAAAGGTTTCTGTTGCGCCCTGCGCGACTCAATTTCCTCGCTGCTCAGCACGGCTTCGAGACAG
>JAUVUV010000034.1 GCA_030604975.1 Candidatus Glassiibacteriota bacterium
AAGCGGCAATTTGGCCTACAGTAACACACGGAATTTTCTGCGGATCATGGAGCCGGATCTGGATGGTTTGCCGATTAATCCCCCCTAATAAGGGGGGTGCCTGCAGAATGCAGGCGGGGGGTGTTAATTAGACAGGGCGGGCAGTTGTGATGAGACAATGGGAATTCAGATTGCCAAAACTTTTCACATTTGCGGACTTGCTGCTTTTGCTTGCCGTAGGAGGTTCCTCTTTCGCCTTTTACTGCTTCCGTTTCTGGCAGAGCCGTTTCATAGAGACAGGGCCGACCCAGGTGGTGATCCAGGCCGGGAAGCAGATTGTCGCGCAACTGGACCTTTCGCAGGACACCACACTAGCGGTCGAAGGGGCGCTGGGAGATGTGACAGTTGTGGTGAGCGGGGGCCGTGTGAGTTTCGTTAATGCTCACTGCCCGCTCGAAATCTGCGAGAAAACAGGGGAGATAAACCACAAGGGAGAGGTCATCGTTTGCGCTCCTAACCAGATTATGGCGAAAATTGTGGGCAGCGTCTCAGAGGATTCCGGGACCCTGGATGGAGTCAGCCGTTAAAAGTCGTGATACAGGAGAAGATTTTTTGAAAAGCGGGTTAGAAGAAAGAGCGGAGAATGTGCGCAGCCGGGTCGAAAAGTTGAGTCTGGTGGCCCTGGCAACTGTGTTCGAACTTGTGCTTTTCGTGCTGGATTCGGCGATTCCAAAGCCGATCCCCTGGATCAAGATCGGCCTGGCAAATATCGTTACACTGGCTTTACTAATCGGCGCGGGCTGGCGCGCTGCTGCTGCGGTACACTTTCTGCGCATCCTGATCGGGGCAGTATTCAGGGGAGGATTGTTCACACCTTTTTTCCTGCTGAGCTTTTCAGGAGGAGCGATGTCGTTCCTGGTAATGGCGGTGGCGGTGAGATGGGCAATGCCGGTTCTGGGTTTCGTGGGAGTAAGTTTCCTCGGAGCGCTGGCGCACAATTTTACCCAGCTGGTTCTCGTCGCCGCGGCCCTCTCGGATACAACAGTGATGGCTCTTTTGTGGCCTGTGGTGGTTTTTTTCAGCCTCCTTTACGGCTGCTTTTCCGGATACAGCAGCTACCATTTATGCCGCCGGATTCCCCAGCTTGCCACCGGGAGGTTGATCCCGGCCCAGACACAGGCTGCGGCTGGCGCTTAGGTAAGTTCCCAAACCCTTGTAACCGTTGGAGGTGGCCTTGCCTCGAAAACGTCTTTCAGTTTACCTGCTGGTTCTTATTATTGGAATGCTGATCGGTGGCTATTTTGGGGAGGTACTGGCCACGGTCATGCCGGACGGAGTGGCCAAGGATTTCTTTCTTACCTCGGTGGTGGGTAATTTCGGGCCCGTTTCGGTCGACCTGCTGATAGTGGCACTTACCCTGGGGCCCTTGATGATGAAGGTGAACCTGGTGAGTGTTCTCGGGTTGTTTGTCGCTTATTATCTGTTCAGGTCTTTTATTTAATGCCAGCGGCTGTAAAAAAACCGGCTCTAGCCTGACGGCAATTGGAACTCTGTGACCTTCCCTGTGCTTGATATAGTACTCTCCCTCGCGTGCGACACCGTCGCTCAGAGTCTTCTCAACTATGCAGGAGCTTTTGCAGAGATTGCCGGCATCTTCACTGGAGTGGCATAGTATCTCATTGCAAGCAGCACGGCCTGCTACTTCACTTGCCGCATAACCTGCAATTTTCTCCGCTGCCTTGTTCCAGTAGTTGATTGCCTTATTCCGATCAACGCAAATTATGCTGTCAAAAAGCTTGTCAAGAAGGTTTTTGTAATACTCTTCGTCTGCTGTTATAGTAAAATCCTTACCTTTTTGTATTAACTTTTGGTAATTACTCAAGATTTTTCAGGAACCATCGCTTGGGGAAAGAGCATCGGGCGGTGGGAGTTTACGCGAATCTTCTATTTCGGTTTTATTGATTAATTCTGCGGTGAAAAGGGAGTAAAGTACCTGCATCCTCGAGTTTCTGATCTGCTCGACAAGCCGTTCCCGGTTCTGCTCGAACTTTTCGGTGTCGGCTTCGCTGCGGCTGACAACCTCGAGAAGATAATAATCATCTCCAGCCTCGATCAGGCTGCTCTTTGCGCCCACCGGCAATCCGAAAGCCGTTCCTATGAACGCATTATTGCGGCCTACTTCCGCCAGTCCTGTCAGGCGGGTAAAATCACTGGAAGTCTCGAGTTTTAGATCACTGGCCTGGGCAAAGGCTTCAAGGTTTTCGAAATTTTCGTAGCCGGCAATCAGCTTGTTGATAATATCTTTGGCTTTTTCTTTCTTTTTCTCGATTATCAGACGGCGGTTGATCGTGCTCGTGGCTTCAGCCAGAGGAATAGTTCCCCTTTCTTTGCGTTCTTCCACGCGGGCGAGCAGGATTGATTCTTTCATTTGTTCGCCCTGGGGGTACACCACGATCGGGTAGCTGATATTTCCTACCTTGGTACCGTAAACATAGTTAAGCAGCTCCCGGCTGGTCTCGATTCCCGGGATCCAGCCCCCGATTGCGAAAAGCCCGGTTCTGGTAACCGTAAACCCGCTATCAGCGGCCACATTGACAAAGGCTGAATCGCTTTCACGCATCAGTTTTCGCAACGACCGCGCCTTGGACCTGACCTGGCTGATTCTCCTCCGCCCCGGCTCGATTTTGCGAAGGATACGTCGGGCTTTGACTTCGCGTTTCCCCTCTCTGGTACGTATGCTGTCCAGGCGCACGATCTGGTAGCCGGCTTCGGTCAGAGTGGGTTTTGAGATCCGGCCCACTCGGAGTGAAAAGGCCAGATCAACCATTTTCTTATCCGTGTAATCACCGCGGGCGAACCAGCCGAGGTTTCCTCCGCTGAAGGCAAGCGGGCCCTGGGAGTAGCCTGTAGCGAGGCTGTCCCAGTGCTCTCCCTTATCGAGCTTTTTCATGATCATTTCGAGAGTGTCTAGTGCCGCAGCCGAATCCGCGCTCCCTGGAGTCAGAGGAATCAGGATATAAGAGAGGTCCGCCATATCCGGACGCATGAAATCATCCAGGTGGCTTTGGTAATACTCTTTGACCTCCTCCTCACCAATCTCCACTTCACTGTCGGGAACGAGGGAATCAGAAGCCAGGTGGATATAGCGTACCTTGACCTTTTCTTCCATCTCTTTATAGGTCCGCAGAAGTTCAGTGTCGGTAAGCTTGTTGAGCGAGGCGATCTCGAGATAAAGTTTGAAATTCGGGATTTTCTCTCTGGCGTCTCTTTCGAGTTCGAACACGAAGGAGGTGGCTCGCGGGTCGGAGAGCATGGAGTAATACTTGTCGTAATCGAGCGGCCGTCGGTCTGCAATTCGGGCATGCGCATCAGCTCGGGCAGGGGGTTACTCTTGATATATTCCACCACCTCGGCGTTGCTGACAGCTATCCGGTGTTTATCGTAAACTTTGCTTAATACTATCTCGTTAACTATCTCGGTCCAAACCTGCTCGGCAAGCTGGTCGATCTCCCATGCGGAAAGGCTCATTCCCCCGCGCTGGTTGGTCGCCATACCCACCGTGCGCTGGACTCGCTGGTCGTAAACCGCCCGGTCGATCGATTTGCCGTTTACCGTCCCGACATATTTCAATCCTTTAATCTCAGCCTGACTCTGCTGCAAAAGGAAATCGTCCAGACCGGTCAGCGTTACACCCATCCATCCGACAAAAAAGAAAATAATGATGTAAAAGACAATTTTCATATTATTTCGAAATGTCTGCATCATGGCTCGGCTCTTCCTTGCTTCTTCTTCTGTTCCCGTGAAACTGGCTATAATACTATAATTGTAGTTATGCGCTATAATTTGTGACGCTATGTATAAATATACAGGTGTCAAAAAATAGCGTTTACAGGGTTATAAATCCTGCCCCATAATAGTCTGCAAGTTAACTAGAAATTAATGAAAAGTAAACCTTAAGGTCAATTAAATTTCTAAGATGTTATGTTTCCCCGGGGCCTGGGGGGCGGCGGCTGATAAAAAATTGAAAATAAGCGATTGGCCCTGTCAAGATCTGGGTTTCATGAATAATCCGATTTAAGAAGGGAGTTGAAAACTTTTTAGTAATCAAGGCACCCTTTGGACGGTTGCCAATGTTTCTCAAAGTGGTTTTGTTTCAACAAGAAAAGATTGACTTTGCCTTTTTTGGCGGATATTTTTAATAGCTTAAAAAAATGATAATAATTATATCGACTATGCGGACAAGCAGCTGTAGGGACATTTGATCGACTTGGTATCATTCTGCCATGTCGGCTTGCCCCGGCAGTATTTGTAAAGCTTTGCCTGTCTGAGAATTCACCAACAGATATCGCTTTAGAATAAACTTTGGTCTATGGGGCTCGAAGAAGAAATTAGAGAGCTTGAAAAGCGGTTTTCCGAGGCTCCCGACTCCCGCTTGTTCCTGCCACTGGCAGATGCCCTAAGACGCGCTGGCGAATTGGAGCGCGCAGTAAAACTCTGCCGGGAAGGCCTTGAGCGGTTTCCAGATTTCGCAAGCGTCCGTGTGCTTCTTGGCGAGTGCCTGGCCGAGATCGGGGACCTGGAGGAAGCCGAACAGACATTGGAAAAGTTGGTGGCCGAGGACAGTGAGAACCTCAGGGTTCTCAAAGGGCTTGCCGGGCTGGCCGAACAGAAGGGGGACAAGGATAGGGCTCGAGCCCTGTACGACCAGCTCAGGACACTGGAGGCCGCTGGAGCTGAAAGTGACACCCCGTCAGCGCAACTGGAAGGCGAGACTGGCCTGCTTGAGCCGAAAGGAGAACCACAGGCCGGGAAAGAGGCAGAGCATCACGAACCCTTTGCTGAAATTTCAGCTGAGGAACCGGTGCAGCGTGATCAGGCCGTAGTGGAAGACCAGGGCTCGGGCGAGCTTTTTCTCACCCATATACTGGCGGACATTTATCGGCTTCAGGGCCATTACGAACAGGCATACGAAATCTACAGCAAACTGGTCGAAAGCGAGAAGGAAGACCCTGAACTAAAACGGAAGCTCGAAGAGGTGACCTCGCACCTCGGCGGAGATTCACAGGCAGCCGAAAAACCAGTTAAACACAGCGAGCTGGAAAGAAAAAGCTCCACGGATATTATGGAACCGGAGGCCAAACCGGGAACTCCGGGAATTCAGGCCGAAAAAGAGCAAGTGAAAGTGGGAGGCGGTTTAAACAACCGTTTCGAAGAAAGGATTGACAGGATATTCCGTTTCCTTCTGGGGGATGAATCTAACTCCCCGATTGAGGGAAACAGCGGGAAATCAGAAAGGGAACTGCCTGCCTGACCGGATCAGTTTGTTGAAATGCTGGAGAGCTGGATTACCAATCTCAGGGAATCTGAACTCTAATGAAAAATATCGCTGTAATTAACGGGCCGAACCTGAACATGCTCGGCCGCAGGGAAAAAGATATTTACGGCACCGTCTCACTGGAGAATATCCGGAAAGACCTCGAGGGAACTTTCAGTGGGAGCTGCCGGCTCACATTTTTCCAGTCCAACAGGGAAGGGGAGCTGGTTGAAATTATCCAGGAGCAGTATGGCAAGGTGGATGGAATAATTATTAACGCAGGTGCCTATACCCACACCAGCGTGGCCATTCGGGATGCCTTGCTCGCGGTGGCAGTGCCTTTTGTTGAAGTTCATCTTTCGAATATCTACGCCCGGGAGGAATTCCGTCACAGGTCGACCCTGGCGGACAAGGCAGCCGGGGTGATCTGCGGATTCGGCCCGGCGGGCTATGAGATGGCCGTGCAGGGGCTGCTGAAAATTCTGTCGGCATAAAAGACTTTTAAAGAGTTTGAATTAATCCGTAACAAAAGAATAACAGAAGGATCCAGGAGGAATTGCTTGGCTACGACTACGGATTTCCGAAACGGAATGGTACTCGATATCGAGGGTACACTGTTTTCAATTGCCGAGTTCCTGCACGTGAAACCGGGAAAGGGAGGAGCGTTTGTCAGGACGAAGCTGAAAAACGTGCTCAGCGGCGCGATTCTGGAAAAGACTTTCCGTGCGGGAGAAAAGGTTACCGATGTGCGTCTGGAAAGCAGGACCATGCAGTATCTTTATAGTGACGGCAGCCATTACTATTTTATGGACTCGAACACTTTCGAACAGTTCCCTGTCACCGAACAGATAATTGGCGACCAGGTCAAATATCTCAAGGAGAACCTGGAGGTGACCGGGATTTTTAAAGACGACTCGCTTTTGATGGTCGAACTGCCCTTTTTTATCGAACTGAAAATCGTGGAAACCAATCCGGGCTTACGCGGCAATACAGTGAGCGGCGGAACCAAGCCGGCAAAGCTCGATTCCGGAGCGACAGTGAATGTGCCGCTTTTTCTGAACGTGGGGGATGTGATCAAGGTCGACCGGCGCAAGAACGGATACCTGGAAAGAGTTTCCTGAATCTATACCTGTAGAAAAAGCGTCTAGCTGTTCAGGCGATGGGCAGTAGTGTCGTAGGAAAAGAAATCCGCCGCTACACCGGAATTACTACTGGTGAATCCTCAAACCAACGAGGCTTTCATGGATATCAGATACCTGAAAAAACTAATAAAGATAATTGAAGAGAGCGGAATCAACGAACTGGAAATTGAGGACGGTGGTTCGAGAGTAAAGATAGTCAAGAATCCCTCTGGAGTAGCCTTCCTTGGGGGGAACCCGCATCTAGCAGCCCCTGTACATTCCCTGCCGCACGCCCCGGAGCAAGTTCCCGCCTCTGCGAAGGCCTTTGACAGTTCCTCTGCTGCAAAGGAAAAAAAGGAGGAGGAAAATTTCGTTGAAATTACTTCGCCGATGGTCGGTACTTTCTACCGCGCACCGAGCCCGGGTGGGCCTCCGTTCGTGGAGGTCGGCGATCATGTCAAACTCGGCCAGACCCTGTGCATCCTTGAGGCGATGAAGCTGATGAACGAACTCGAATGCGATGTGCCCGGAATTATCAGAGAGATCTGTGTGGAAAACGCCCAACCCGTCGAGTTCGGACACCGCCTGTTTCTCATCGAGCCGGAGGAATTATAAGTGGCACGGTTTAAAAAAATGCTCATCGCCAACCGGGGCGAGATCGCTTTGAGGATAATCCGGGCCTGCAAAGAACTGGGTATCGATACAGTTGCGGTTTACAGCGAGGCTGACCGCGACTGCCTTCACGTGCGTTTCGCAGACGAGGAAGTATGCATCGGCCGCGGGCCCGCCTCGGACAGCTACCTCAACATCCAGCGCATTCTTTCCGCAGCCGAGATCACAAATGCGGATGCGATTCACCCCGGCTACTGTTTTTTGGCCGAAAACGCCGAATTCGCGGATATCTGCTCGCAGAGCCAGTTCGTCTTCATTGGCCCCACTGCAGATAATATCCGGATGATGGGCGACAAGGCTACCGCCCGCAATCTGATGATCGAAAACGGGATTCCGGTGGTCCCGGGCAGCAATGGCACGTTCGAGGAAGAGAAAGACGCGCTTGCCGCTGCCAGCGAGATCGGCTACCCGGTCATCCTCAAAGCTACTGCCGGCGGAGGTGGCAAGGGCATGCGGGTCGTTCGCGATGAGAAAGAGTTGAAAGGCGCTTTCTCTATTGCCCGGGCCGAGGCCGGCAGCGCTTTCGGCAACCACGCGCTCTATCTGGAAAAGTACCTCGAAAAACCCCGGCATGTCGAAATCCAGGTGATCGGAGACCAGTTCGACAAGGTGCTCCACCTGGGGGAAAGGGACTGTTCGATCCAGCGCAGGCACCAGAAACTTGTCGAGGAATCCCCCTGCCCGGTGATGACTGTGCAACTCCGCCGCAAGATGGGAGAATGCGCTGTGAAAGCGGCAAGCTCTATCGGTTACGTGGGGGTCGGCACGGTGGAATTCCTCCTTGATAAAGACTTTAATTTCTATTTCATGGAGATGAACACCCGGATCCAGGTCGAGCATCCGGTAACTGAGATGGTAACCGGGGTCGATCTGGTGAAAGAACAGATTTCCGTTGCCGGTGGCAACCAAATCTCTTTCAAAAAAAGTGATATCAGCCTCAAGGGCCATGCGATCGAATGCCGGATCAACGCCGAGGATCCCAAACGGGATTTCATCCCCTGTCCCGGCGAGATTACCACCTTCCATCCACCGGGAGGGCCGGGAGTACGCGTGGATACTCATATTTACCAGTCCTATAAAATCCCGCCCTATTACGATTCTCTCCTGGCCAAGCTGATTGTCCATGGCCGCAACAGAAACGAGGCGATCGCCCGTCTCAGACGTTCGCTGGAAGAATTTATCGTCCTCGGTGTTCCAACGACAATTGATTTCCACAGGGAAATCGTCAACGATGCACGGTTCATTTCCGGAGATTTTGACATACAGTTCCTGGAAAAGTTCTGAATGAGCTGATCTTTTTTCACGATTCAGCTAGATCTAGACCGGGGGATGGCTCCAGCGAAAAGTGTAAGATTGTTTTAGCCGGATAAGAACCCGCTATTCCCTCCCCCTCAGATGGAAATCCCCTGTTTACCACCGTTTTGCAAATTATCGTGCAATATACCTCACAAGCCTAATTATGTATCGAAATTCAAGTAATTTAACTTGTTGTATTAAAAGGGATTAAGATCAGATTAATATCTGGCATCCATTATGCTCTAAATTATTGGTTTATTTGGATCGTGTGGATGCCATTGAGGGACAAATAGTGAAAAGACTCCGCAACAAACTTGACAGCGTGGGTCAGGTTGAAAAATATTCAGTATACTTACGTTGAATACTTTAGCGTTTTGAAAACAAAAAATTTAAATTTCCAGATATAAGGGGGTAAAATGTCTTATGCTAAAATTTTAAGTACTTTGTTAGGTTTTTTGTTCTTGACAACTGCGGCTGCGCTTACTGCTTCGGAAGAAGACCATAGTTGGTCTTTGAGTGGAACCCCGTCCTCGGAGTTGGGCGAAAATGAAATCTATATCGCGGTACAGAACGACACCACTCTCTCCACAGTCGTAATTATTGAGGTGCACTACGACACAACGGTTCTTATGATTGGAACTTCCAGTCCGTTTCTTAGCGAAGGTACAGATTTTGAACGTGTCGGCGAGCGGATGGATAGCATTTTGGTTATGGGCTCTAAGCCGTTGGGAACCTCAGGGGTGGTTCGCTTGACCCTTTTTTCCCCCGCTAAAACATACCCTTATTATCACGTAGTGGCCGGAACGGGTGATATTATCAGGCTGGTTTTCAAGGTCAAATTAGGAGTAGCCTCTGGCACCACCACGCTCCAGCTTACAACCATGAATTCCAAGGCCGTGCTGGCAACCCAGGAGATCGAAATCCAGGGCATGCCTGCTCCGGGAAACCCGGAGGATTTTAACTGGAGTCTGAGCGGAATCCTGGTCGCTGGTTCCCAGGAAACGGAAATCTATGTCCTGGTCAGGAATGACCTCTGGTTCGGCAACGTCGTGTTCGATGTTTTCTACGACAGCACTCTTCTGGAAATAAAACAACCGCTCGCTGATAACGTTCTTCTGGTCAGCCGGGCGGCCGCCATGAATTTTACTCCTTCTCACGAGGCAGGCTCCAATTATGTCCGGTTGACAGTTTCTACCTCCGAGGAAGACCCGGCATTTCCAAGAATCGAGGCAGGTTCGGGCACCATTGCAAAGTTGAATTTCAATATAAAAACCCCAATGCAGAGCGGAGAGACCACAACCCTGCAGGTAAAATTGAGCGATCAAACCGAGCTGGCTTCACTGACAATGACTGCACGCGAGTTTACCGGCCCGTCTGCGGATGTCAGCGGGGACGGGAAAGAAGATATTTTCGACCTGCTCGATCTCCTCAAGGTGCTCGGCGGCAGTGTCCCCAAAAGTGTATTCTCGGATGCTAACGGTGACGGTAAGACCGACATATTCGATCTTCTTGAGATATTGAGGCAATTGAGCGGTAAATAACTAAAAACAGATTGAAATATCGTCCTTTTTCCTTAATTTGCTTCTGCCGGAAAGGCCTGTGTCAGTTCCCAAAGGGCAGTTAGCAGTAAAAATGATACATCTTGTTGAAGGAAATCAGTGATGATCCTATAAGTATTTTTGGGGGTTGATGTTCCCTCCCCGCCGGCCTTTAACTTGATAAGCTTACAACTTGAAAGCCATCAACGGCACGTCGCAGATGAAAGGGACTTTTTTATATGAGCACCTTAGAGAAAGTAGGCACTTTTTCAGGTTCTATTTATTGTTGCAAACTGAGTATGAGTGTGCTCGATTCTGCACACTTTTTTCCTTGCAATATTTCATTCCAGTTTATATCTCCAATAAAATCAATGAGTTGAAAATTGTTGGGATTATGGCATTGATAATGCTAGAAAAAATAAATTACTGTGTCCAAAGTTCAACTGACCGTATAGATATTATCTTAGCCTCCATCACCAATAATCGTAAAAGGTCTCAGCTTATTTTACTGGATTACCTATGGGCCTTGGCCCGGGTTTTCCGGCCTTTTTTTGAGAAAAATTTTTATTAATCGTAAGTGAGGTTGATTCACTGGGTGAATTCCCCCTGCAAAAGATGATTACTCCTATCAGGCTGGCTTTTGTCTTGATAACGGACTCTCATCTTTAACAAAAGTGAAACCACCTCAGCGGTATTGTTACTTGACGAGTAACAAAAATCGAGAGTGCCGGGAGAAGCCGGTTTGATAACTGCTTGTAATAAAGAAAGTTAACAAAAGGGATGCCTGAAAGTATTTGTGGCATAAATATTGAACAAAGAATGTAGGTTTAATTTAAGGGGGTAATATGTCTTTTTTTAAGTCTGGTCGTATTTTATTCGTTTCTGCATTCTTTACTCTCGCACTGAACTCCACTATTTGGGCTGCAGAGCAGGACCATATCTGGTCCTTGAGCGGCACCCTCAATATTGGGATTGGCAACGAAATATCTATCGCTGTCGCCAACGACACAGCTTTCTCCTCAGCCGTAATTGAGGTGCACTACGACACAACGCTTCTTGAGATTGGAACTACTGATGTGTGGCTTAGCCCAGGTACAGATTTTGAACCTGTCGGCGAGCGGATGGATAGCATTTCCGTTACGGGCTCCAAGCCGGTAGCATTCCCAGGGGCGGTACGCTTCCAGCTTTATTCCTTAGTTAAAACATACCCTTATTATCACGTAGTGGCCGGAACCGGTGATATTATCAAGCTGTTTTTC
>JAUVUV010000339.1 GCA_030604975.1 Candidatus Glassiibacteriota bacterium
CTTTATCGAGACAGTGCTGGAAAGTGGTCGTTCGGACAAGAAATGGACGCTGTTTAAAAAGTGCTAGGAGTGGCAAAGGGGCACAGGGAAGAGGAGAAGTAAAATCTTTCAGGATAAGTTCGATACACTAGATAACTCGACAAGAGAGATTGAGCGTATACTCAGCAGTTTAATCAAAAAGTTGAGTACCAAATCATCATTATAACTTTGACCCTTTGCTACTTATAAAACTAAAGGACCTTAGAGAAATTTCCCTCTATTTAAAACATCGAGGAGGAAACTCATGCCAAGACCCGTAACACTTTTCACCGGCCAGTGGGCTGACCTGCCCCTGGAGACAATGTGCAAAAAGGCGGCCGAGTTCGGTTACGACGGCCTGGAGCTGGCCTGTTGGGGCGACCACATGGAGCTGGACAAGGCTGTTGGCGAACCCGATTACTGCACAAAGAAAAAAGAGCTGCTCGCCAAACACGGGCTGAAAGTATGGGCAATCAGTAACCACCTCTCTGGTCAGCTCACTCTGGACCCGAATGACGACGAACGCAGTGACGCTTTCGCCCCGGCAGAATGCCATGGCGACCCTGAAGCCAAGCGCGCCTGGGCGATCGAGGCCCAGAAAGTTGCCGCCCGGGCAGCCAAAAAACTCGGTGTCGAAGTTGTCTGCGGCTTTACCGGCTCACCGATCTGGCACCTGATTTATTCCTTTCCCCCGGTGCCTGCTAAAATGATCGAGGATGGATTCAAGCTCCTGGCCGATGTCTGGAACCCGATTCTCGACGTTTACGCCGAGGAGGGTGTCAAGTTCGCTCTGGAGGTTCATCCCACCGAGATCGCTTTTGATATTATCACCGCCAAACGGACGCTCGAGGCTCTGGACAACCGCAAGGAGTTCGGCTTTAATTTCGACCCGAGCCACTTTCACTGGCAGGGCGTGGATCCGGTGAGGTTTATCCAGGAGTTCGGCGACAGAATCCACCACGTGCACATGAAAGATGCGATCATCACTCTTGACGGCAAGTCGGGCATACTTTCGAGTTATCTCAATTTTGATCAGCCGAGCAGGGGCTGGAATTTCCGCAGTCTGGGACGCGGCGATGTGGATTTCGAGGGGATAATCCGCGAGCTGAACCATATCGGCTATGCAGGGCCTCTTTCGGTTGAGTGGGAGGACGCAGCAATGGACCGCGAGCACGGCGCGGCTGAAGCATGCGAGTTCGTGCGAAACATGGACTTTCCCCTCTCTGAACGCATCTTCGATGAAGCTTTCGGCGAATAAAGCTTAAAGAAGGAGGAGCTAATGCACTACAACAGGAGATTAGCCGGTATGCTGGCCCTGGCCTGCTTTCTGTTGCTTGCCGTTTTCCCACTGCAGGCGCAGCAGGAAAAAGAAATCAGCGGGCGGATCCTTCTGATCACCGGCGTGGACCAGTATCACGACTGGAAGGCGAACAGCGCCAGGTTGAGAGAGATCCTCGAAGATTACGGATTTAAAGTGGTGGTGACTGAAGATCCCTGGGTGTTGACTACCGAGGGGATGAAAGACTACCACGGGATAGTAATGGTGATGAATCAGGATCCACGCTGGCCGGCTCCCGTGGAACAAGCCATGATCAGCCATGTCAAGACAGGCATGGGTATCGGGATCATCCATTCGGCCAATAACTGTTTCCCAGGCTGGGCCGAGTTCGAGGACATGGTCGGACTGCTCTGGCGGATCGACGACAAGTATCAGGCCGGCCACGACCGTTACGGGCCTTTGACAGTGAAAATTGTGGACAAGGGGCATTTTATCACCCGGGGCATGGACGATTTCCCGATCACCGACGAGTTGTATCGAGACCTCGCCAGGTTCTCGGACTTCCGTGTTCTGGCCGAGGCTTTCAGCAGGGACAAACAGATAGATTATCCGATTATCATGGTCAAGACCTATGGCAAGGGCCGGGTATTTCACACAAACCTCGGCCACAGTGTCGAATCAATGCTCTCCCAGGGTTTCCAGCGCACGACAACGCGGGGAATGCTCTGGGCGATTAAGAAAGACAAATAAAAGATTTGGAGATTCACCCATAACTTGCCGGGAGAAAATTGATGAATAAGGATAATTGCAATAAAAAAATGGGCCGCCGCGATCTGATCAAATCCGGCGCCGCTCTGGCCATGGCCGCGGCAGGTATTGCCAAAGGTGCCGCGCCTGCTGCGGCTGCCGGGGAAAATATCCTGGGTGCCAATGACGCTCTTCAGGTAGGCGTGATCGGCACAGGAAAAATGGGCCGGTCCAACATGATGGCCTTTTCCAGGGAAAAGAACGTGCGGATTGCCGCGGTCTGCGACTGTTACAAGCCCAATATGGACCTGGCGCTCGAAGCCCTGGAAAAAGCCGATCTGCCTAAACCCCGGGCTTACAGCGACTTCCGCCGCCTTCTCGATAACAAGGATATCGATGTGGTTATCGCCGCAACTCCCGACCACTGGCACCCGCTCAACACAGTAATGGCCTGCCGGGCAGGCAAGGATGTCTATGTGGAAAAGCCGGTCTCGGTTGTGGTGAGCGAGGGCCGCAAGATGATTGAAAAGGCACGCGAGACGAATCGTATCGTGGGGGTGGGCACGCAGCAGCGAAGCGGCGAGCATTTCCAGCGCGCTGTGGAAATCGTCCAGAGCGGCCGCTTGGGCCGAATAACCAAAGTGAGCACCTGGAATTACGAAAACGAATACCCCGAGGGAATCGGCAACCCGCCGGACAGTGATCCGCCGGAGGGCCTGGATTGGGACATGTGGCTCGGGCCGGCGCCCATGCGGCCGTTCAATATCAACCGCTTCGGGGTGGTGGATGACGGCCGCTGGTCCAGTTTCCGCTGGTTCTGGGACTATGCCGGCGGCATGATGACCGACTGGGGCACCCACCTGATCGATGTCGTCCTCTGGGCGATGAAAGTCAAAGGACCGGAGGCGGTAAGTACCTCCGGGGGCAAGTTCGCCTTGCTCGACAACCGGGATACTCCTGACACCATGGTCGCCACTTTCCAGTTCCCGGACTTTGTCTGCACCTACGAAAACCGCAAGGCCGCAAGACACGCCAAGGACCCCCGCGGGTACGGGATAATCTTCCACGGGACTGACGCCAGCCTGTTTGTCGACCGGGAAGGTTTCAGCCTGGAACCTGAGACAGTCAGCCGCGGCCGTGAGATAGAGGCAAAAACTATGCCCCTTGAAAGCCGGGGTAGCGATCAGCACCAGACCCATGTGAAAGCTTTTATCGACTGCGTGAGAAGCCGCAAGCGCTTTATTTCGGACATCGAGGACGGCCACTACGCCTCAGTAACGCCTCACCTGGCTAATATCTCGCTCAGGCTCGGCCGAAGCCTGCGCTGGGATCCAAAGGCTGAGCGCTTTATCGGTGATTCGGAAGCAGACAGGATGCTCAGCCGTGCCTACAGGGCACCCTGGTCACTGGCCTGAGGCTGATCGGATTGCTGTTAATTTGCACGGGAGGGGCACGGCGCATCGTGCCCCTTTATTTTTTATTGTGGATATTTTAGCCCGGATTATTCATAAACTAGTAAGATGTTATATTTCCCCGGGGCCTGGGGGGGGCGGCGGGCGCATGAAATGCGCGCCGTTTCGCAAAAGCGCAACGGTCTGTGCGACCCAAGTCGCCC
>JAUVUV010000344.1 GCA_030604975.1 Candidatus Glassiibacteriota bacterium
CTGTCTCCTGTCTCCTCAAACACGATTGTCTATCAATATGTATTAAATGAAGAAATTGTAGTTATGCGCTATAATTTATGACGCTATATATAAATCATGCCTGGAGTAAACCTTGAAAGCAAACATTGTTTCCGATGTCTACAGCTTAAAATCAGTGAAATTCATCCTGCCTGGAGCTTCAGGGCGCGCCCCTCCAGTCTTTCCAGGAGTTGCGGTTCTATCCCGCAGCTTCCAGGCTTCCGGCCTTTCTCTATCGATTCGAAAAAGCGTCCGTGGTAGTCTGTGCCGCCGGTTGGTATGAGATCGAACTCCTGGCAAGTCTCATGAAGGAGTCTGCGTGCGCGGGAGCCATGCTTGGGCGTGATTACCTCAAGCCCCACAAGCCCCTCCTCTTTCAGCTTTTCCAGCTCCTCTCGATCGATATCCGAACACCCCTGCAATGGGTGTGCCCAGACCGGAACACCCCCTGCGGAGAGGATCAGGCGGATCGCGCCTGCGGCATCTATGAAAGGCCTCGTGCGGGCGAATTCGATGAAAAAGTTCACAATGTAATCCGGATCACCGAAAAAGCTCACCGCCGCGGGGCTGTCGAAATCCGGTTCCGCAAGGTCCCCCCTGGCGTACATTACATCGAGAATGTGGGACATATTCGGGATGCCCTCCCCGGTGCGCCAGGCAAGCTCCTGTTCGGTAACTCTCAGGCCCCTGCTGCGGAGTCTCTCCAATATCTTGCACATGAAAGTCCAGGATTGTCTCTTCAAGCTTGATAGATATTCGTAAAGCCCGCTTTCTACCGGCTGAATGAAATAGCCCAGAATATGACAGCCTTCCACTGTGGTCAGTTCCACACCGGGAATAACCCTGAGGCCGAACTTTTCACCGGCTTTCACACCGTCGATATTCGAGGCAGCGCTGTCATGGTCGGTAATGGCGATGGCTTCTAAACCGAGAGAGACAGCCAGCCGGACAATCTCTTCGGGCGTGTACCCGCCGTCTGAGGCTGTTGTATGTACGTGCAGATCGCAAAGATATTTCGGCGCATTCACAGCGAGTGATTTCCTTTGAAAGTTAGAGAGATTTTTGTTATTATATTGCCCGTTAACTGCAGTGTCAATAATGGTGGATTACATTTTACCAAGAATCTGCACAAAAACGTAATTTATATATAATTCAACCGTTTTTCAATCAGAAGGATTTGGCAGATTCACGGCAACTTACCTGCTTCGCGCAGGTTAAAACCTGTTCCACGGCTGATTAAAGATGGAAAACCGTTTCAAGGAAAAACTGACCCAGACTGAGGACTTTGTTATCTCCGTTGAGCTTGTCCCCACCCGCGGCTTTATCCGCAAGGATTTCGAGAAGCTTATCGCCTTTACCGAAGCAGCGGTGGAATACGGCAAAATCGACGTGTTGAGCCTGACCGACAACCCTGGCGGCAACCCGCGCCTGGCCCCTGACGTGCTCGGCCTTGACATTCTCAAAAAGGGAATGAGCCCCCTGGTTCACCTGAGCTGCAAGGACCACAACCGCAACGGACTGGAAAGCCGGGCCTTCCAACTCAACCGCATGGGAGTGGAAAACGTGCTGGCTCTGACCGGCGACTACCCGGTGGACGGTTACCAGGGCGTGCCCAAGCCCTCATTCGACCTGGACTCGGTCGGCATGGTCAGGATGCTTGCCGAGATGAACAAGGGGCTGAAAGTGCCCCTGCCCAAACCGGGAAAATTCCAGGAGCTGGATGCGACAAACTTTTTTATCGGCGCCTGTGTAAGCCCATTCAAAAAGCAACGCAGCGAGCTTCTGGGCCAGTATCTCAAGCTGGAGAAAAAGATCAAAAACGGAGCAGAATTCATCATTACACAGCTCGGCTACGACATGCGCAAGTACGACGAACTGCTGCGCTATATGAAAGCTGATAACCACAATGTTCCCGTGGTGGGCTATGTCTATGTCCTGCACCGCTTCGTCTCCCGGATAATGAACCAGAACGAGTTGCCCGGCTGTGTGGTTACCGACGAGCTTCTGGAGTTTGTCAAAAAGCATGGGAAAGCCGACGACAAGGGCAAGGCCGCATTTCTTGAGTTCGCCGCTAAACAGGTCGCGGTCTTTCGCGGGCTCGGTTACAGGGGAGCGCATATCGGCGGTTTCAATCTTAGTTTCGAGGACAAGCGAAAAATAATCGACACCTCCGAGGAGATCGCAGGCGAGTGGCGCTCGTTTGTGAAAGAGATCCGCTATCCGCAAACCGGCGAGTTCTTCTATTTCAAGGCTGATCCCGAGACAGGGCTGAATACTGACGAGCCTGCCGAACCCGGCGACAGGAACCGCCAGATCAGGCTGCTGCTGATCACTTACGAAATGATGAAATTCATCCACGCCCGGTTTTTCACACCTGACACGGCTGGTTTCAAGCTGGCCAGAGGCGTATGCAGCCTCCTGGACAAATCTCCGGCAGCCAGCCAGGTATTCGAAAAGCTGGAGCATGCTGTCAAGTGGCTGGCCAACAAATGCCAGGGCTGCGGGGACTGTTCCCTGGCCGAGCTCGCCTTTCTCTGCCCTGAGGCCGGCTGTCCCAAGGATATGCGCAACGGCCCATGCGGCGGCTCTTTCGACGGGATCTGTGAGCGGCAGGACCGGAAATGCTTCTGGACAAAAGTGATAAAAAGGCTGGACAGGGACGGAGAACTGGAAAAAATCAAATCGGGAGAGTCGATCTACTGCGATGCCGCGCTTGAAGACACCTCATCCTGGATCAATTTCTACCTGGGGCGGGACCATGTTAAAACAGGCTCGGAGGAGGAAAAAGAGGGAAAGAAAGAATAGAGTTATACTTCCTTGAAATCTATTTTGTGAAGGATAAGAAAGGCAAGCAGGCCGCACAGGCTGGAAATTACGAAAAACCAGGTAACCCCCACCGCCTCCATCACGTAGCCGCCGATCAGCACGCTGGAATTGACCATCAGGTTCTTGGCCGAGATGGCAAAGGCAAAAGTCTCCACTCCCCTGATCTCACCTATTGCCACCGCTAGTGTACTGTCCCGGAAGTTCGTTGATTTAAATTTATGCCCAAAAACATTGGATGACTATTTTGGTATTGATCCTGAAACACCCGTCCAGTCAATATCGTAGGGGCAGACCCATGTGTCTGCCCGCGGGCGCACACACGGGTGCGCCCCCTACGGAATATGTAACCTTATTTCCGGGACACAACACTAGGGGAAAGCTTTCATTATCAGGGGAAAGAGAAGATCCATGAACAGCAGAGAGCGCGTGCTGAGTGCAGTCAACCACACCGAACCTGACCGGGTGCCGATCACATTCGACGCCGAGCCCGTGGTCTACGATCTCCTTTATGAACATTTCGGCATCAATTCCCGCGCTGCGCTGTGGGACGCCCTTCATGTTGATACATGGCTCGAGGGTCCGGTAATTAACGATCCCCGTGAACGCCAGCTCGACAAAGGTCTTTTCCAGAACCGCTGGGGCTACCGGACAAAGCCTCAGCCATATACTGTGGGCGATAAGACCGGTTACTACGAGGAAATAATCTACTACCCCCTTGCCAAGATAAAAACAGTCGCTGAGCTTGACAGCTA
>JAUVUV010000063.1 GCA_030604975.1 Candidatus Glassiibacteriota bacterium
AATCGGACGCCTGCCACCTCGACCGGCATGTCAAAATCCACATCATCAAATTTCTTTCGGTCCAAGTAAAGCATAACCCGGTCCTCAGTTTGAATATCTAAAATTCAAAATTATATCCGATTAACCTGAGGGATAAGCGGACAATGCAGATGGAGGGAATAGCAAGTTTCTGCTCAAATTATCTTTCGATTATTATAAAATTATATAAAATCCAAATTTTTTGCAAGCTTTTTATCAAAGAGTATAAACTGGCAAACCTTGGTAAGATCGATATTAGAAACTTTTCAGCCGTTGGAAAATCTGCAATTTTCTTCCAAGCACACGCCGAGTGAGAAAAGGCAAGAATAGCCAGAATTAATAAAGTAATCCAACGAAAATACTAATACAAAGTTACCCGCACCAATCACAGGAAAAAGGCGGTAAAAAAATTCAGACTTTAAAATAAAAAACCGCCGGAATCGTAAGTTCCCGGCGGCGTAGTTAATAAATCCTAAATTGTTCATTTTCCATTATCCATCTATTCGTCGCTTCCGCCGAGAAGGCCGGCACGGAGGGCGAAATAAATCAACTGGACAATGGCGGTGATCGTGGCGGCTGAAACTGGTTTTGCCGAGTATGCCCTCTCGCCGCGGCGGACCAGCCAAACCATTGTATAAATGTATAAAAAGACAGGGGCACAGCATACTGCACCCCTGTGTTTTTCTTTTAAGCCAAAAATAAGAATCAGCCGGAATAGCCAGCCGGAACGTTCAGGCTTAATCTCTCAGCAGAGTGATCAACTGGCTCACCTTGGCCAGCTTTTCAGGCGACATGGAGTTCATCACGCGGCCAGCCTCCCTCTTGCGCATTTTGGTCAGAACCTTGGCCGCTGAGAAATCTGGCAGATTATCCATCACCTTGCCAGCATCCACGGATTTCATGTTTTCCAACAGGCTGGCTATCTCTCCGTACCGGATATTCATGATTGAGTCTTCCTCGGCGCTTGCCTGATCAAGCTGCGCCTGGATATCCTCCAGCATCGCCTGGCGCTTAGCTATTTCCTCTTCCCTGCGCGCCTGCTCCGCTTTCCCGGCCTCAAGCCTTTCTTTCTCTTTCTGCAGTAAATAGCGCTCCTTATCGTATATACTGAGACTGTCCGGCAGGACACCGGCAGCCAGGAGGCTGTCAATATTCACTCCCGGCGGAGGCGGCTCTGTGTATTCCTTGGTGTACCAGATAATGCCTGTGAACAGCCCCACGATCAGGAGAAAGGAGAGGATAAACCCGCCGATGAACTGTAGGATCTTAGTCATTTTCCTTTTTTCCCAAAGACATTCGACCCGGTGAAAGATTTATGTGCGAGGAAAATACCAGAATGCTCGCACAATGGATTTCATTTTCTCAATTGCTTTCTTCCTTGCCGTTCTGGTATGCTCGTATGCTGAGTTCATCCATGAACTTCTGTTCCATGCTGCGCAATTTTTTCCTGTATTCCTCGTATCTTCTCTCTTTCAAGCGTTCCAATATTTTTTTGTCTTTTGTAACTTCGATCAGCTTTTCTCTATGCTGTCTCACCTTTTCGGCCAGATCCTCGATAGTTTTTTTCTGGTGCTGGATATCGGTGAGCAATTTCTCGGTGTAGTGGCTGAAATTTATCAAGTCCGAGGCAGTCATCGAAGGTTTCAGCTTGCGGGTGTTGTATTCTTCGATCTGTTCCTCAAGCCTGTCGAGCATCGCCTCCAGCAGCGACTCGTTCTGGGCAAAAACTACTAATGCCTTTGCCAGTTCGCGTTTTTTTAGCTCCTCCCTAATTTTTGTGGTTTCCATAACCTTCTGCAACTTGAACTCGAACTGTTTCATCTTAATCCTGACCTGTTTTCCTGTTACCTTTTAACGCAACTCATTGTCAAACCAATCAAGTCGTTCTGATCTGAGGTTGAGCACCCGGCTGGTTATCAGCACTTTCCTGGCCGGGAGTTTCTATACTGTTATACAGAGAGCCGAGCTCTTCCAGCGTTTTTTCAAAACTGGTATGCTCGTTGATATCCTGGCGAAGGAAACCGCTCACTGAACCTATCGACCTGATAGCCTTGTCGATTGCCGGATTCGATCCGGCCTGGTAAGCGCCGATATTGATCAGGTCCTCCGACTCCCGGTAAGTTGCCAGGATTTCGAGCATGCTTTGCACTTTCTTGAGGTGCTCCGGGCTGACCACGTCGATCATCACCCTGCTGATACTGTTGAGCACATCGATAGCCGGATAGTGGTTCATCGAGGCGAGCCTGCGGCTAAGTACGATATGCCCGTCGAGGATCGAACGCATGTGGTCGGCAATCGGCTCGTCCATATCGTCCTGATCGACAAGCACTGTATAAAGGCCGGTGATACTGCCGTGTTCGAGTTTCCCGGCCCTTTCCATAAGTCGCGGCAACATGGCGAAGACCGAGGGGGTGTAACCTTTGGTGGTCGGTGGTTCTCCCACTGCGAGTCCTATCTCGCGCTGGGCCATGGCCATCCGGGTCACTGAATCCATCAGGAGCATCACATCCATATCCTGATCGCGGAAATATTCGGCGATGGCCGTAGCCACGAAAGCTCCTTTCAGCCTGACCAGGGCGGGCTGATCACTGGTGGCGGCAATCACTACCGAGCGCTTCAGGCCCTCGGTGCCGAGGTCGCGCTCGATAAAGTCCCGCACTTCGCGGCCGCGCTCGCCGATCAGGGCGATCACGTTCACGTCCGCCTCGGTGTTACGGGCAATCATGCCAAGCATCACTGACTTTCCAACTCCGCTGGCGCTGAAAATCCCCACGCGCTGGCCCCTGCCGCAAGTAAGAAGGCCGTCAATGGCCCTGATTCCAGTGGGAATAGGCTCGGTGATCCGCGCTCGCTCCATGGGGCTGGGCGGCTGGCGGTAAGCAGAGACAGTATCCTGAAGATCCAGCGGTCCTTTGCCGTCAATCGGAAAGCCGAGCCCGTCGAGAACCCTTCCCAGAAGCGCGGAACCTACCTTGACCGAGAACATCGTTTTGTCCGCGATAACCTCGCATCCCGGAGCGATACCTTCCATCGTGCCCAGGGGCATCAGAATAACCTTGTTTTCCTTGAAACCGACCACTTCGGCCTTGTCCTCGCGCCTGCCGTCCCGGCTCCTGATACGGCAGATCTGCCCAAGCGATACGTCCGGACCGATCGATTCGATTATCAGACCCACTACCCGGTTAACCTTGCCGTTGAGGACTATATCCTCGCTGTTGTTAAGGGTCTGCAAGTATCGGGAAAAATGTCCGTCCGATTCATTCTTCTTTGGTGGCGGGTTCTCCCGCTTTTTTTGCGGTTTGGTTTCCATTGCAGAATGCCTGTTTCAGGGCTTTTTCGATTTCGGAGAACCTGCTTTCGATGCGGGCGTCGATATTACCAGCCTCGGTTTCCACCACACATCCACCCCGCTCAACCTTTTTATCCGGCCGGATCTCGAGCTTTCCAATGCCATTGCCAATAAAAATGATGTCATCCTGGTGGGCTCGCACCTCTTCATGGTCTTCCGGATTGATCCTGATAACCACCTTGTCCTTCTCGGTGACCATTTTCACCGCGGCCTTGATGGTCTTCTTGATCAAATCGCTATTCACCACAGCGGCAGTATCAACAAACTTGCGTGCTATGGCAAGTGACATATCCACCACTACTGTTTCGGCTTCTTTAAGGAGTGTCTGGCGCGCTTCCTTGAGCGATTCGATTATGCCGGCAAGCTGAGCGACTTTCTCCGATATTTTCTCCTCAGCAGCTGAGGCACTCTCCTCTTTGCCTTTTTCATAAGCCTCCTTGACCTTCTGCTCGGTTTCCTCCTCCCATTGTGTGCGGGCTTCGGCCAGTTTCTCCTCCAGATACTCCTTGACCCGCTCATCCTCCTGGAGAGCGACCTGTTCAACAGGTGTAAATTCCAGTTCGCTGAACTCCCCCTCTGAGTTCCCTGAATCCTGAGCTATGTTTTTAATAAAAACTTTCTTTATCGGTGCAGTGGTCTTGATGACTACCATATAAAAACCTTGATTCAGATTACATTGAGTATTTTCTAGAAGTTCTGCGGAGATCTACAGAAGGTTATTCAACCAAGGTATCCTCAGCTCCACCCTTACCGCTGATTACGATTTCGCCGTCCTCCTCAAGCGAACGGACGATATCCACAATACGCTGCTGTATCTCTTCAACATCACGTAGACGGACCGGTCCCATGAAGTCCATTTCTTCCTGAATAAGCAGCGAAACACGTTCGGAAACATTATTGAATATCTTGATCCGCATCTCCTCGCTCGTGCCTTTGAGCGCAACGCTGAGGTCCTTGACATCAATCTCCTTGAGTACGCGCTGCATGCTCTTGTCATCCAGGAGCAGGATGTCATCGAAGACGAACATCAGGTTCTTGACCTCGGTGGCCAGTTCGGGATCTTTCTGCACCAGATTGTCAAGTATCTTCCGCTCGGTGGCGCGGTCGGCGAGGTTGAGGATTTCGGCGATGCTTTGTGCTCCTCCCGCCTGGGAGAGATCCTGGCCGAGCACGCTTTCGAGCTGGCTTTCCAGCACCTTTTCCACATCATTGAGCAATTCAGGGCTGATCTTACCCATCGTGGCGATGCGGTAGACTATCTCGTTCTGGAGTTGTTCCGGCAACTCGGCGAGGATGGAGGCGGCCTGTTGCGAATCGAGGTGGGCCATGATCACGGCAACTGTCTGCGGGTGTTCGTTCATGATAAAATTCAGCAGCTGCGCCGGATCGACTTTTTTCAGAAGTTTGAACCCGGAAACGTGAAGTGCGCTTTGCACTTTGGCCAGTATCTGGGCCGCGCGGGGGCCTCCAAGAGCTTGCTCTAGCACGTTGCGGGCGTATTCTATGCCGCCCTGGGCAATGTATTCCTGAGCGAGCACCATCTGGTAGAACTCCTCCACCACGGAGTCCGATACTGCCGAGGGGATATCACTCAGGTTGGCGATCTGAATCGAAAGCTTCTCGATATCGCGTTCGTTTATGTTCTTGAAAATGGAACTGGAAGCCTCCACACCGAGAGCGACCACCAGGATTGCGGCTTTTTGTAGGCCCGTGAGGTTTTCATAGGTCAACTCGACCATTATTAACCAGCCTCCTCTTCTACCATCCAGGTTTTAATTAGTTTAGCCACATTGGCAGGCTTTTCTTTGGCAAAGATCAACACCTGCTCCTGTATCTGGGCGCGTTTCTGAGCCTCGAGGGAAATTTCCTCCTCAATCGGTACCGCAGTTTCGATCCCCTCTTCTGCAGCTTCCTTGGGTGGCAGGATCTTCAAGGACCTGAGCAGTGATCTTGCAAAAAGTACGAAAATCAGTATCGAAACTACAAGGAGCACCTTTTGCGTGACATTATACCAGAACTCTCTTCTTTCAGCCTGTTCCAGCAGTTCCCTTTCCCGGTCCAGTTGCGTTGTATCGAAACTGAACTGGTTAATCGCGACCTGGTCTCCACGCAAAGGATCGTATCCTACTGAATTTTGCACAATTAAGCGGATATTGTCAAGTTCTTCTTGGGAGCGCGGAATACTCTGCCGTACTGGTTCACCGCCCTCTGGAGGGCTTACCATTGCATAGGTGTGGTTGATAAAAACTGCCACTGTGATCCGCCTGATACTGCCGGCCTCCTGGACCAAGTGTTCCATTCTTTCGCTAATTTCAAAGTTGGTGATCGAGCTTTCACTGCTGGTCGAGGAGGTTTCCTGCTCGTTGGATTGGACCGTTTCCTCGCGCTGTTCGCCTCGCACCGCGGTGTTAGCAGGATCGATCTGGCGGATGGTCTGATCCACTTTCTGGAAATCTATCTCCGCGGAAACCCTTACCACGCTGTTGTCCTGGCCGAGCACGCCGTTGAGCAAAGACTGCACCTTGCCGGTGAGGTAGGCCTCCATGCGTTGTCTGAGCTCGAGCTGGTGGGCGGTCAGCTTGACCATCGGGTCGACAGCCCCAACCATGGAAAGAAGTTTGCCGTAAGAGTCAACAACGGTAATATTTTCCGGTTCCAGGCCCTCGATACTGCTTGCCACGAGGTGTGTGATACCCACGATCTGTTTCTCATCCGGTTCGGAGGAGGGCCTTAGTTTGAGCATCACCGAAGCGGTGGGCTTTTTCTGGTCCTCTGTAAACAGGCGCTCTTCCGGAATAACGATATGCACCCGTGCCTTATCGATATTGCGCACGGTCTCTATCGAACGGGCGAGTTCGCCTTCCAAGGCGCGCCGGTAGTTGATTTTCTGTACGAAATCAGTTACACCGATATTCACCTTATCGAATATCTCGTAACCCACCCCGGAGCTCCGCGGCAGGCCCTTGCCGGCCATGGTCAGCCTGGTTTCCGGGATTCTGTCGGAAGGGATGAGGATCACCATTCCGTTCTGCTCTGCTTTATAAGGGATCTTTTCGGCTTGCAGTCCCATGGCAATATTGGCCGAATCGTCCTCATCCAGCCCAGAATAGAGCACCTCATACTTTGGCCGCTGGGCCCAGATCAGCAAAGCGATCATGCCGACAATCGAGATGAAAGTAACCCCCGCCATGCCGAATCGCTGGTTGGGGCTTAATCTCGTCCAGACCTCCCTGGCCTGGGTCAAAAAATTCTGAAAAAATTCGTTCATCTAGCTGCCTTTTCCTGTGTTTGCTGGTAAGGTATCTGTTTTTCATTCAATCAGACTGACATCCTTTTTATTTCCTGGTAAGCGTCAAGCATTTTATTGCGCAGCTCCATTAACAGCTGAAAGCTGGTGGAGGCCTTTTCTACGGCAATCATCACTTCGTGAACATCGCTGATTTCTCCGGCTATGAAATCTTCAATTTTCCCTTTGGAGATTTTCTGCAAGTTATCGACATCGTAGATAAAATTCTTGATCGACTCCTGGAAAGAGACTTCCTCGCGAGGCTGGGCACCGGACAGAGGCATACCCTTCAGGGGTGCTTGCGGAGAGGTGGGGATGGCCATACCTGGCTTTATCTGCGGTAACTCCGGTGGGAACGGTTCTATTCTGAAATCTGCCATTTTCTACTCCTCGCTGCTGACCTTGGAGCTGTCAACCTTTAATATCTAGCTTTTCGCCTTTTTGCCCTGGCTGATTCATTCCATCAAGCATCCCGTCCAGCCTGTAAAAACTGTAATTGCCCGACTTCAAAACCCCGGAATATCTCCGGTCGGTGTCAGGATCGGTCTTGATCGAGTATACCACGCCGGTGACAGGACTTGAAGGGATAAACATGTCAGCGGCTGGACTCTTGACCCCGACCGTTTTCATATCGTCTGCCAGCGCGGCAAAAGAAGGTTCAATCTTTCTCTGACTGGCTGGCGCGGGCCTGTATATCTGAGTGTTCTGAAAATAAGGAAGCACTCTCATCTTTTATCCGGCTCCCTTTACTATTAATTTCACCCCCTGCGGATCGGCTTTCATCCGGCAGGCGGGTATATCAGCGAATCAGGTAAACTTTATATTTCAAGCGCTTTTTTGGTCATATCCTTGATAGCGTTAAGCGCTGTAATATTTGCCTCATAGGCGCGCACGGCGCTGATCATGTCGACCATTTCATTAATCACGTTCACATTGGGTTTGGCCACGTATCCCTGCTCGTTGGCGTCGGGATGGGTAGGGTCGTAAACCAGCCGTGGCGGCGACGGGTCCTCGGCTATTTCGACCACTTCGGTGCCGCTGGGCACCGGCATTATGCCGCGTACCGGCACATCCTTGAAATGGTCCCCGCTTGTGCGTTGAAGTTTGATCTTGTTCTCGATGTACTTCGGAAAGACAGTGGCCGGGGCTTCCCGTGTCACCACCACTTTGCGGCGGTAAGGACCACCTTCTCTGGTCCTGGTGGTTTCAACATTGGCTATATTCTGGGCGATTGTGTCCATGCGCCGGCGCTGCGCACTCAAGCCTCTCGCACTGATATTAAGCGAACTGAAAATGCGCTCCAAAGCCATCAGACAACCTCATAATTGAGATTAGGAAGAAACTTCACCACGAATTGAACTCCGCAAACCCCTGAAAGTCCGGTTGGTCATCCTGGCGGCGAAATCGAACGCTAGCTGGGCCTTGGCCAGCCGGACCATTTCTTCGTCTATGTCCACATTGTTGACCCCGGAATGCAGCTCCTGATCTCGTGGCATGTAGGGAACCGGCTCGACATCTTTCACTCTGTCCGCGCCGATCTTGAAATGCCCGGGGTCGGTTATTTTGCCGGTTAAGCCAGAATCGATTTTCAGGGCCTTTCGCAACTCATCCTCGAATTTGACCTCCATCCGTCGGTAACCATGCGTATTGATATTGGCAATGTTGTGGGCAGAAGCTTTCTGGCGCAGGGAGTAGGTATCAAGGCTTTTATACAAAAGCGGCAAATTCGTCTGCTCAAAAAGAAATTTATTCAGCATCAAACCCTTCCAATAAAATATTTTAACTAATAATAGTTTTCTAAACAGTGCCTGAAGCTTTGATAACCGTATCACCGGCAAGCTGTTGGTTTTATACCAGCATACAGCCATGGGCCGGCTGATTCATCCGCAGAGCAGAAGTGCAACATCCATGCCACCGGAAATCCTCTTTTTTCCACCCCTAATTATTACAATTCAACGTGACTTTTTTCACCGCTGAAAATGGTTTTGCCACGCTCAGCTATTCAGACAAAAATCCGGACCGGCGCCTCAACGAGTGATGATAAAATCAAAAAGAAATGAAATCGAGCCATTACTTTGCTAAGAGTCAGTTATGCGATTAAATTTTGCCTTAAATTACCCGATGTGTTATATTGTCTTTTTTCTATAACATAAATATCATTTACTGATAACTCTTGAATAATCTATAAGCTCAAAATTCACTGTATTATACATAGCGTCATAAATTATGGCCCATAACTACAATTTCAGATTTAATACATATTGATAGACAATCGTGTTTGAGGAGACAGTAGTCAGAAAATTTATATTTTTCATACTCTATAATATTCGCAGTTATTTAATTCGCTAAGAATAATATATAACATACCAAACATG
>JAUVUV010000080.1 GCA_030604975.1 Candidatus Glassiibacteriota bacterium
GTGCGCCCATTGGCTACTTCAACTGCCGGGCGGACACATGGGTCCGCCTCTACAGGATTTGATTAATTTATGAATAATCCGGGTTAATTATCGTTTTCCCCGCCTTTCATTGCCTTTCCGACCATAACAATGCACTGTCCAAGCGCAAATGGCTCGAACAGGCTCTACTGGTTCTCTCTCAGCACGAGGTTTCCGGCCTCTGAAGTTACGTACTCACCTTCAGGGTCGGGAACCAGCAGCATTTGCCCTCGTTCCCTCTCATCCTCATCCAGGCGGTACTTACTCCCTCCCGGAAGTCCGGTAACCAGCAGCAGCCCTTTTTTGGGAACCTGCTCAGGGATAGTTACGCTGTCGCTTTTGGCGAAAACCACGCTGCGGGCTGGTTCTCCTTTCGGCCCGGTGGGTATGATAAAGTATGGCCCGTCGGGTACAATCAGGGTCGTGGCATCGGCGTTGCGAACACACTCGACCCGGTGCAGCCAGCCGGTATCCTTTCCCGGAGCAGGCGCGTGAAGCATGGCCGCGATCTCGACGCGTGAGGGCATCCGGCCGATAATCGTCACGCTCAGGGCGCGGTTCAGGGGCTTGCCGTCGGGCCGGTCAAGGGACTGGCGCTCGAAGTAATACCGATAGGATGGGAACACCTTGCCGATCAGCCAGGGGCCGCCCTCGCTTTCATTCACCGGCACCGCAGCAAGCGAGTTGTCCCTGAAAGTCCACTCAGCTAAAGCCGGGTCGGTGTGAAGGAGCCACTCGTACCTTCGAAGGTAATTGTCCCCACCGCCGTGAAGGCGGTCGAGCAGGAGAATGGTGCGGGGCTTGAGAAAAACAAGAGTGCGGGTAAACCCGGCCAGGGTTACGTCTTTTGGATATGCCCGGGCCAGGTCCATGGCTGCCATGGCCCAGGAGCCGCCTGATTCGAATGCGGTCACCCTGCCGGTGAAATCAGCGTCGAACATCTGCCCGTGCCCGTTGACCATCACCGTGCTGTGAAACCGTCCGTCCCGCCCACCGAAGGCAGGGGGAGTGATAGGAAACCAGCCATCGGCCCAGAGGTAGATTGCTCCGGCATTCTGATGTGTGTGGGCCAGCCCGCCGGGCAGTTGCCTGTAACCGGCTTTCCAGGCTTTCGTGCCTGCTCTTCCCAGCAGGTGTCCGCCGCTAACAGCCAGAACCGGATCCTCAGCTCCCCACCCGGCCCGGAATATGGCGGTCTCCCAGTTCGGATAGAACACGTCCACTGGCAGATCATCCGGCCCAACGGGTTTAACTGAGGGATCGTACCAGAGGAACTGCCAGGCCAGGCCGTGGCGCTCCCTGTCAGTGACCGCTACTGCAGTGCCGTATGAGTAGGGGTTTTCCAAAGAGTTCTCCGGCGGCGCGGTCGAGTCGATCTCCGCCTCCAGAAGTGCCAGCCACTGGGCGTGCCCATCGCGGTAGCGCGCGGCAAGTCGCATCAGAAGGTGTGCGCTCACCGATCCGAGAACCCCGTAGCGTCCGGAGGCGAAGCTGTCCCCGATGTACATGAACCTGTCATCCGGCAGCCAGTGAACCAGCCGCGCGCGGGCAGTGTTGCGCATCCAGGGGGTTTCATAGAAATCCGCCCCGCCGGCGCGTTTCAGTGCATCGAAAAACATCAGCGACGGCGCCATCCCGTAAACCCAGTCGGCCACGCCCTCAGGCCAGTAACCCTGATCCCCGAGCAGATCCATGGCCTTGCCGAGTTCATCAGCAGCATACTGCACTATCGAATCTGCGCCCGCGTACTCGCCTTTCAGGCAAATAGCGGCCACTCCCATGAAAGCCACGGGAATCCAGAAATCGTGATGGGTGTAGATACCGCCCCACCAGGTGTGGGAGGCGCCGTAGCGGGTTTCCTCGAGCACAGCGATAAGCTTTTCTTTCAGCCTGCTCCTGAATTCGGGTGAAAGATCGTTGTAAAAAAGGTCGTAGCCGTGGGCCAGTGAGGCTGAAAACGTGCCCATGTGGAATTCTCCCTGGCCGTCGCTGGGCGTATTGATCAGAGCCTCGATCCAGCGTTTGCCGGCATCCAGATATTTCCGCTCACTGGTGATCTGAAAGAGCAGCCCATAGTTGGTAATTACCGAAAAACATGACTCGTGGTGCCTTTCCTGACTGCCGATGTCAGCTGGGGGGGCCTCCTGAAGGTGGATCTCTCCCCAGTGCTGGAGGCGGGAGAACTGAAACGCCTTTGCCCCTCTGGCCTGGCGGCGCAAGCGTGAAAGATCACTTTTGGAAAAGTAAAGACCCGGGTGCTCGGCGGCCCAGGCTACAGAGGCTGCGAGCAAAACAAACAAGAGGGTGATTCGAGATGCTCTGCAGGTTGCGGTCAGCATGGTAGCCTCCCATTTTCCGGTGAATAGAAATCCCGCCAAAACTTGAAATGTCTTATCCGTGCTTTATTCGAACAGGCTAGTACGGAATTTCAATCTGGTAAGTGACGCCTTCCAGAGTAACACGAAGCAGGCCCGGGCCTCTCTGAAGGCCGATTTGCGGCACTGCCGGAACCCGGTCGCGAGTGCCTGCAACATAGGCCACGACAACCGAGTTCGGAGGCACCGCAGAGCCACTGACCCAGTACGGGAAAGCTCCCTTGCCGCCGAATAGATGGGCGTGGCTCCAGCCCTCGCGCGGCTCCAGCTGCTCTACTTTCAGCTCTCCGGCCGGCGCCTGGAGCATCCTGATCGCCGAATGGTACCTGTCCACATGAATGGATAAAAGGTCAGTGTCATGCGTGTACCTGGCCGCTTGCTCACCGTGAGGTACGCTGATACCGTAGCCGCCGAGCCACAGGTACAGCGGCCGGGCGCTGTTGTGCCAGAAAATATGCACCTCGCCGTTCTCACCGATCAGGGTATGGGTAATAACCTGGCCGAAATCCTCAAGTTCTCTCTCAGGCGTTTTAAGGAAAAAGTCGTAGGTGCTGGTACAGTGAAAGGGATCGACTTTTATGGGCCGGGGATTTGTGCGGTAGAACCAGCTTTTGCCGTCGTGGGAGACACCTGTGCGGCCAGCACCCAGATCCGGGCCGCGATCACCGGGAGCGCACCAGCCGAGGAAGCTTGAATATGAATGCTGGAAATACTTGATTCCTCTCTGCCACTGTCCGACATGCCCCACCGGCTCACCCATGATATAGGCCTTTGCCTCACCGTCAACAGGGCTCACCCGGAGTACCATCTCGGCTCCAGGCAGAGCGAGCCTTCCCCCTGCTCCATCAGCCGGCATGGGCTTTTCTACCTCACGCCAGAACGGGTTGTCCTCCGGGATGGCGAGACAGATCATCCCCTGCGCGGCCCAGTAGGGAGCGCCCCTGTCTATATAGCTTTCCGCCACCAACGAGTTGGGACCGTGGAATCCCGGTTCGAGAAGGCCGTTTTCGCTCAGGCAGCCGTTTTCCCAGAAATATTTCAGGCATCCTGAGGCGATCCTTCTGGCCTGGCCGGCGGGGAGGGTATTCGTGCCGTTGAGCACAGCCCAGCCAATAGCCGAGAGGCTGGCGAAGCGGTAGGCGAGAGACCGCCCCCAGGGAATCGGCCCTCCGTCCTGTCCGAACAGGTAGGGGAAAGTCTCCAGGAACCTGGCGGTAGTTTCTTTCACCCTTTCCCCGTAGAGATCGTTCCATTTTTTATCGAAATAACAGAGGGCATTGTTGTAAAGCTGAAAGCCCCAGAGATTGTAGTAGTCGAACGTGTAGTTGCCCCCGTCGATAAACCAGCCGTCGCCGCGGTACCAGCTAAGCAGCCGGTCGAAAATCATACTCAGGTATTCGCGGTTGGACTCCACCCCGTTTGCATCCAGGACCGGCACTGCCATCAGGTGGAAATACCAGTGGTTGCAGTCATAGGCGATCGTATGGGCCAGCACCCTGAAAAATTCCAGCAGGTTCTTTTTCTGCGGCTCAGTCAACGGTTCCCAGAAAAATTTGGGGCTGAGCAGCACCGCCAGGGCGATGTTAGTGCCGAAAGCCTCATAAATCTCTCTTTCGCCCCAGTAGACCGGGTCGTTAGGGTCGGTTCCTCTGATTATACCCTTGAGATAGGGAGCGGTGATCGAGCCCTTGTAGCCGGGGACCCTGTCACGGCCTGTTGCCGCAGTGTAGCTGGCCACCAGCATCAGGCTGCGCTCGAAAGCCTCTTTCTTGCCCCCGATGAATTCTCGCTGAAGTTGGAAATGGCCTGTTTCCCCGGGCACGCCTTTAAGCTCAGGCAGTCCGGTTTCGGGGTCAAAATACGGAAGGACTCCGGCGATCAGCTTCTCGCAGATCTCTAACCAATGTTCCCTTGTGTAACCTGTGTATGGGCTTAGATCATGGTTTTCCGGGGTTTTCAACACCGCCTCAGGCCTCATTTTGCTCACCCGGCTGCCGGCCATGCTTGCAGCCGGAGAAAGAGCCAGTAACGCCACGCAAAGCAGACCTGCCGTGAACACGGCTTTCAATAGTAAAATCAGACCTGACCTGGTTCTCACTGGTGCAACCTCCTTTCCGGCATGGTACCATAGTTTGCTATTTTTCCGAAGAGCTGCTGATAAGTATCCCTTTTTAATCAGAATCTGCCGTTAATTTCAAAGTTTAACTACCTCATGAAAGCCTTACAAGAATTTTCTCTTCAATTGAGATTTAAATTGTCAGATCGGATAAATCAACTTATATCTCTGTCAGCCATTTTTTCATTCAGCTTGTCTGGATAGATTTGAAGATTTAGTTAGAGTGCTTTCATAATTAGTTTTTTGGATTTATACTCCCGGGTTGGCTGTAAGATGGATCGACACAGATATATAAACTTATATATTGGATTTGCTGTTACAGCGAGCCTTTCCTGCACTGTTTCGGCAGGCGGCGAGCAGATTTCTTTCGAGAAATTTTACATCGAGCAGGATTATGGCGGCAATGGGAAACCGGGATGGGTGAGAGCGGGTGACATGGACAATGATGGCGACCTGGATATCGTGGCCGGGGGCGGTCGGGCGCTTTTTGTCTATGAAAATAACGGCAATGCGCGGGGTTGGAAGCGCCACGGAAGTTTGGACAGCAGCGGGGAAATCGGCAGCAACGGGGCTGAACTTTACGATGTGGATGGTGACGGCGATCTCGACGTGGTTTCGGCCAAGTTCCGCAGCGACCTTGGCTGGTGGGAAAACCCCGGCGGAAGGCTGCGCTCTTTGCCCTGGATATTCCATGCTCTTGACAGCCAGATAAAAGATTACTTTGCCCATGATATCTTTCTCACCGACCTGGACGGGGACGGAGCGGCAGAGGAATTTATCTTCTGCCTGACCAAAAAAGGCTACTGGGATGCGCCTGTTAGCCTGGTCTGGTACAGGCCCGGCCCTGACTCCGGCCAGCCCTGGCCCAGGCACGTAATAGCGCTGGACAAACCCTGTCCGCAGAACAACCACGCCGGCCTGGATGTTGCCGATCTCGACCTGGACGGACGGCCGGATGTGATCTTCTCCAATGGATGGTTTCAGGCGCCTGAGGACATTTTAAAAGGCTGCTGGAAATGGCACGCGGTTACCAATATTTACGGCATATCCAATTCCCTGGCCCGCGATGTAGATGGTGACGGATGCCTGGACCTGGTGATGTCCGCCGGACACCACGGCAAAGGTGTATACTGGTTCTCCCATTCCGGCGATCCAAAGGCCGCGAAGTGGAAACAGCATACTGTGGACAGCACGATCAATCACCCGGAAGGCTTGCAGGTGCTCGATCTCGACAATGATCACGACCTGGACGTGATCGCAGCCGAGTTGTTTTTTGGTGAATCTCCCGGAGAGCCCGGCTGGAACCAGGAGGCACATAACATTTATCTCTACAGAAACCTGGGTGGGAATCCTCCGGCCTGGGAAAAAATAAATGCTGCTCCTGATTCATACCCAAGCCACCAGCTGCAGGTAGCGGATGTCAACCGGGACGGGAAAATGGATATCCTGGGAAGTGGCTGCGGATTCAAGATCCTGGGCTACTATGAGAACCGCTCCGGGCAAAAATTTGCTAAATAGCAATCTTGTATATAAAATCTTTAGTATACAGAATTAAGCGGAGCTAAAAAATGCGAAAAATGCTGTTTGCCTTCTCCATAGCCCTTACATTTTCGATTAATCAAACCTGTAAGAGAGAAGAAGCGGTGATCGAGGAATTCGCTGAGATAGAGAAACCGCTGGAGTATATTGAAATGACCGCCGCGGAGCTGGAGGACAAGATTCGAGGCGGCCTGCTGGCGCAGATTATCGGCAACCTGAACGGACTCCCGCACGAGTTCGAGTATTTCGCCGAGCCGGGAGCGGTGGAAGAATACACACCGGCTCTTCCGCAAGGGGCGAGAACCGATGACGATACGGACCTCGAGTGGGTCTATATCACCGAGATGCAGAAAAGCGGCGAGGTTTTCATTCCGCCCGAACGGATTTCCGAACTGTGGAAAACGCATATCAACCGCAGTATCTGGTGCGCCAATGCCTACGCACGCAAGATGATGGACCTCGGAATCGACCCGCCGCTCACTGGAAAAATCGCTCTGAACCCGTGGTCTGTTTTCAACATCTCGGGCCAGTTTATCTGTGAATCTTTCGGGCTGATCGCCCCGGCCATGCCGCAGACAGCATCAATGATCGGCACGCATTTCACGCACGTGACAATCGACGGCGAACCGGCCCAGGCCACCCAGCTTTTCACCACGATGATCGCCACAGCCTTTATCGAGAGCGACATCGATACAATCCTCGATGCTGGCCTTGAAGCAATAGACCCGGCAAGCACGCATTATGAGCTGGTAAACCAGGTGCGCACCTGGCACCGGGAAAACCCTGCTGACTGGCGCGCTACGCGGCTAAAGATCAAGGAGAAATACGCGCGTTTCGGAGACAGGGACGGCAAAGAAACCCGCGACGGAAACGGCTACGAGCTGAACAGCGCCTCCACAATCGCCTCTCTTCTTTACGGCGGCGGCGACCTGGCCCAAACCCTGAGGATCGCATTCAACCTCGGCTGGGACGCAGACAACAACGCGGCCACCTCGGCCACGATCGTGGGCGTGATCAAGGGGCTGGCCTGGATCGAGTCGCAGGGCTGGGATATCAAGGACCTGTACCGCAACACCACGCGGGACCACATGCCCGAGGATGAAACTATCACCGGTTTCGGCCACAGGCTGGTGGAGGTGGCAAGAACGGTGATTCTCACCAACCGCGGAGAAGAGATTACAGTGGGAGGAGAGACGGGTTACCGTATCAAGGTACAGAGACCGGCAAACGTGGAGCCTTATCCCGAGCCCCTGGATCGGCTGCCGGTACTTATCGAGCAACTGGCTCCTGAAATTGAAAGCGGCTTGAGCGGGTCAGAGCAGGACAAAGCACGGGCCGCCTATTTCGCAATCTGCCTTGGCCAGGCCGAACGGCTGCGCTCCGAACGCCCTGCAGAATGGAAACAGGCGCTGAAAGCGCTGAACGGCTATCCCGCTCTGGTGAAAATGATGTTCGATGCGCCAAAACACACGGGCGAGCAGATCAGCGTGCGGGCTTCAGCAGCAGGCCTGAAAAAGCCAGGCTAAGTGCTTGCAGGATAATCTTTCGACAGTATTAACTTGTTTCGTCACAGTCTGTTTGCTATAATGTTATCATAGTCAAGAAAAAAGCATATCATTCCTTCCTGATAAGCATTACGGCTTCTTCACATCCTTCCCAGGTGGCCGAAGATGGGTAAGCCGGATTCATCTTTAGGCACATTCTTCAGAGAACTAAGACGGCGCAAGGTGTTCCAGGTCGCAGTGGTTTACACTGTTGTGGGCTGGCTTATCATCCAGGTCGTCGAGACGATATTTCCTCGCTTGCACCTGCCCGATTGGTCAGTAACTCTTGTCATAGTGCTAGTCATAATCGGCTTTCCGATTGCGTTGATAGTTGCCTGGGCTTTAGAGCTAACTCCCGAGGGCGTGAAACGCACCGAAGCCCTGGAAGGTAAAAAGGCCGAAAAACCTTCCGCAGCAAAACCTCAGCCCTCAATAGTCGTGCTGCCGTTTATAAATATGAGTGCCGACCCTGAGCAGGAATATTTTTGTGATGGTATGGCAGAAGAAATAATA
>JAUVUV010000010.1 GCA_030604975.1 Candidatus Glassiibacteriota bacterium
CCTCAAAGAAAAATAGACTCTATTACTCGAAAGGAAAAAAGAGGATAACAGTACGTGAATACGGACTTCCGGCCTGGAAACCGCTTTCTGCCGGCTGTTTATGGGAAATAAATCCCCCTGTGTCCCCCTTTAAGAAAGGGGGAGGGTTTTGCTATCCACAGCTAAGAAAGAGGGAGGATGTTGTTTGCAATCCATCCACAGCCATTTCAAATACGCCAATGACTATACTTTAAATCCCCCCTGACCCCCCTTTGGCAAAGGGGGGTCAGGGGGGATTTCTGCATCTGTGGGCAATTTTTTAGAAAGTATCCAATTTTATTATGAACCCATTTTCGGGACACCACACCAGGGCGTGGTTGCTGCACACTTTCTGCCCGATCGAACCCTGAGCGCTGAACAGCTCCTTTATGTGCTCTTTCGATTACGGTACCCACACCGGCACGTAAGCAAAAAAACCTGCCGTATTGAGAAACGCCCTCTCTGCCAGGCCCGGCAGGCCCGAATAGCCGAATGCGTGGGAATCCGGAATCAGGGAAGCGGGCAGGGAATCATGGCGCCGGCCGTCAAATAGCCGCTCGAATTCTTCCCGCTCCAGGTACAGGCCGCAGGCCACGGGGCCGAGAGCTTTTTCCACCAGCTCCGTAACACTCTCCAGGCTTTCACTCGTGAAACGCACAAGCCCCGGCAGGCCTTTCCAATGGTCGAAACTGGTGACCAGTTCAGCCGCGCCGGAGCGGATCCGGGCCACAAAGCTGAAATAGAGCAACTCCCTGTCGAAAACAGCGAATACCAGGCAGTTCCCTGCGGGGATTTCATTCGAGACGAAAGAACTCATTTGCCTGAAACCGACAGGTCCCCGGTCAAGGCTCGGTTCCGGGTAAATTGCCATGCGCTCGTTGAACTGGGAGATAACCACCTCGTTGACCCGCTCCAGATAATGGTATTTTTCCTCATCCTGTTTCGGAGTCAGATTTTGGGCTGCATAAATCCTGTCGTAGTTGTCCATGTCAGTTACAACCACCCGGTGCACTCTTTCGGAAAGTTTTTTATAGAGAGCCATCGCTGTTTCGCGCGCATCTCTTACCGGGGAAGAGCCGACCCGGGTATCCCGGCCGTTGATCAGCAACCTGCGGGGATTGCCCTCCTCGTGCCAGAGAACCGCCTGAGGCCGCATTGCTGACAGGCGCGGAAATACGTTGCTGAAATCTGCGAATCCTCCGGGATCGATATCGATTACTTCGATCTGCCGTGCAATCATCAGCTCACCTCCCAGACTTCAACCCGGTATGCAGGAAGACGCACCCTGATTTTTCCCTCTTTTTCAAAACTCACACCGGTCCACAGGTTGCGGAAGCTGTAGCTGCCCGCGAAAAAGATATCGCTATTCTGCTGTCTGGCGGAAGGGTTGGCCACAAACAGCATTTTCCGGTTATCTCGTGAGCATTGAACAGCAAGGTCGAGACTTGAATTAGACCGCGTAAAGGGAAGGTCTATCTCCAGGGTTTTGAGCAAATCACCCACCTGAAGCGGGCTTTCCATGTAGATCAGGTTTCCGCCGGTGGATCGGGCGCCTGGCGATAAATCAGTCAAATAATCATCCACGGATACTGCCCGGTTGAAAAACTGCATGATTGACCAATCGGTTTTCATTCCCTCATCCAGGCGGCACCTTTCCGGACCGAAAATAAGGGTCCCCCCGGCATGAACATACTGCTCGAGCGCCGCCAACTCTTCAGCGTAGAGAAAATCGATTGTCGGCAGAATGGCGACCCGGTATTCGAGAAGCCGTTCGGCAGGCAGTCGGGTACTACCGTAGTTCCACTCGAAACCGACTTCTCTCATCAAGGCTTGCACCTGATCACTCCACAGGCGACAGGCCTCTGGCGAGGAACGGAAACCGAAATCGATCGATTCTGCAAACACCTCTCCGTCAATCTGAAAATTTTCCTTCACCTTTGTCTGCTCCATGGCATGCACAAGACGGTCCAGGCCATGATTGAAAAGGAATATGATCTGTGTACAACTGCTGAACTCGTGGAAACGGGACTCGCGCAGGAAGCGGTGTATCTGTCGGTAAACGCCGTATAATTCCTCTCTCGGCCGTCCGTCCCGCCGAATGGGACTGCCAATCCAGCGGTTTCGCTCAACAGCCATGTAGATATTCCACCCTTTCAGCCCGTGCATCAGGGCGGTAAGGCTGGCAAAATATATATTTTCAGGTGATTGAGAAATCTTCCGGCCGCTCAGGCAAAATCCTGCCCCATATTCAGCAGGCCGGAACGGGTAGGCGCTCATTCCCGCCCCTGCGCGGCATAGTTTGCGTTCAAGGTCGTAATCAATGCTGCTGGTGTTGCTGCTGATTCCGGCCAGATCGATTCCCTGCGTGGCCTCCGTATCCACGATATTGGCCGGTGCACGGAAATCTCCCGGGATGCAGTAGAATACCGGCACGCCCATTATACCGCGCTCCGCCATCATGCGGGCGATCCGTTCCAGAGACCAGGTTATCCCCCACTCGCGGAACTCGACCCAGTCGAGATAGGCCGGCAGGTTATCCATCCTTTCCGCGCGAAAGCGTCTCGGCGGTTCCACCATCTCGAAAGACTGGTAGTGGGTTCCGTAGGCCCTGTTGAGTTTCTCCACACGTACGTATTTCCTGGCAAGCCTTTCTCGATAGAGTGCCAGGGCGCTAGGATGGTAATCTAAAGTATAGGGATACCACAGGTGGCGAAAATAGCTCAGCCCGCTGTCAGCCTGAACCCCGATAATCGGTCCGCCGGTGGTATGCAGCCGGCTGGCAAGAATTGGAATTACCGCATCAAAATATAGGGTTGTTTCCTCGTAAAACTTTTCACTGAAACAACTTGGAACAGGAAACTGTCCGCTCGGCGTATGAATAATCTCGAATGTATCCTCGCTGGTTCTTGCCGCAACCTGGATATCATAAAGAACCCGCTGGGGCAGGCTGGAGCAGGCGGATTCACTGTCGAAGTATGGACCCGGTCGCACGAGAACCTTGAATCCCTTCTTTTCCGCCAAATCGATAAAACGCGCGAGATCCTTTCGCTTGTCATGGCTTCCGAAATCGAACTTGCCCCGCTCGATTTCATGTACGCCCCACGGTACGCTGGTGCAGACCGTGTTCAGGCCCATCCGGGAAAGCCGGTCCAACAGAGCTGGCCAGAGATCGTATTCGTGGTGCCAGTAATGGAAACTGCCGCTGTAGACAGGAAAGAGCTTGCCGTCCACGATAAATCCGTTACGGCTCACTTCCACGGGAGACCTTTCTCCCCCGGAGCAGCTCTCTCCGGAAAGGCCAACTAAAGTTAAGGCTGCGGAGCCCAACCCAAGCGAGATTATAAATTCTCTCCTGTTAATAGACGGTTCTTTCATCATCTTTTTCTCTTAGGACATTTTTCATCCTGAGACATATTTATTTAGATCATTACATCGACAATACTGTAGAAAAGTGGGATGGTAAACAGCGCCACCAAGTAGGAAATAACCAGTATTCCACAGACAAGCTTTTCATCCCCGCCGTAATGGATCGCCTGAATGGCCAGAGCCGTGGCAGGCGGTGAAGAGGCCTCAAGGATCCAGAAGGCGCTCTCCAGGGGTGTGCTGCTGATTGAGGTATATTTCAGCACGAGAATCATCAGAACAGGAACGAACAGGAGCTTGAGCGCCACCACACGGAAAATGTCGAAAAAAGAGGGTAACCCGCTCACGTGGAGAGAACCCATTGTAAAGCCAAGTAGAACTGTGGCAAGCGGCACACAGGATTTACCCACCATTTCAACCGAACTTAAAAATATTTCAGGCACATAGAGTCTCAGGTCCGTGAATACGAGAAACAACGCCACCAGAGAGGAATAAAACGGCACGGTAAATACCTGGCTCAACTTTATTTTTGTTCCTCTGGTGTGGGAAATGAAAAATTTCCCCACACTCCAGAGCAGGGGCATGTAACCGAGCAGCATCAGAAACAGAATGACCGAAAATTTTCCGAACTGCGCGGGAAAGAGTACCTCGCCGATCGGCAGAATCAGGTAGCCGGCATTCTGGAAGGTGGTCATTGCGCTCAGGGTAAAACCCCTCTCGTGGTCCCGCCAGAACACCAAACGCGACAGGGCCAGAGTTCCAAAGGTGAGCGCTGCGCCTATCAGAGGATATTTCCACCAGTGAGGGTAGGTTGAAGTATCGAAATTGTTAAGAATGCTTGCGAAAATAAGACAGGGCAGAGCGAGGTTGACAACCACCCCGGACAAAGCGCGAATATGCGAGTCATTGAAAACTCTTTTGCGCACCAGAAAAGCGCTTCCCCCGATAACGAGCGCAATTTTAGCCATCGCCCCCAGCGAGGCCAGGAAAGATGCTGCGAGAAGTAAATGCAATTACGTTCCCGTGTCAGAGTGAAATTATCAAGATTTACCCATTAGACTTCCCGAGGCGAGTTTAACAGGCAGATAAGACTAATAATACCGGCCTAAAAAGATAGGCCTGGGCAACTGTTTATTCAAGTAGTATGTTAAGAGGCAAGGAGCCCCGAACCAAAAATATTGACAGGCCCTCCCGGGAACTGAAAAATAAAACAGTCATTTTTCCTACGTCTTTTCAGGGCTTTGGGATATCAACTGAATTCAATTCTTTTTATTCGAATATTGTAATAATCCGGAAGATATAGCAACAATCCTCAAAGCGATTTCTCGATTTGGAGTTAATCATGGCTGAAGTAAAATCATTCGACCTGGCTGTTGTGGGCAGCGGCCCCGGCGGATACGTGGCGGCGATCAAGGCTGCCCAGGAGGGCCTTTCGACCGCACTAATAGAATCCGACCGGCTTGGAGGAGTCTGTCTGAACTGGGGCTGCATACCCAGCAAAGCCCTCTTGCGCAGCGCTCAACTTTACGAGCAGATGCTCCGGGCCACCGATTTCGGGCTCTCGGCCGCTGAAATAAGCTTTGACTGGGAGGCGATTGTCAAGCGCAGCCGCCAGATCTCTGACCGGATGATGCGCGGGGTTAAATACCTGATGAAGAAAAACGAGATCGCTGTTCTAAAGGGCAGGGGTGTACCTCTTGATAAGGGCAGGATCAGGGTCGAGGGAGAAAACGAACAAATTGTCAGGGCGAAAAACATTGTCCTCGCAACCGGAGCCTGTGCCCGTTCGCTTCCCCGCATCGAGATCGACGGAAATGTAGTAATAACAAGCCGAGAGGCTCTCATCCTGCAACATATTCCGGAATCAATCGTTATAGTCGGGGGAGGCTCGATAGGCATGGAATTCGCCTACCTTTTCAGCGCTTTCGGTACGAAGGTGACAGTTGTTGAGCTGCTGGAAAGGGTGCTTCCCCAAGAGGATGCGGAAGTTTCGGAAGAGCTTCAGAAGATTTACAGAAAAAAAGGGGTGCGGCTGCTTACCGGCGCGAAAGTCGAGAGTATCGCCCTGAAAAACAGTGCTGCCGAAGTAAAAGTGAAAAACGGGGATGAGTTAGAAACGGTCGAATGCGACAAGGTTCTGATCGCTGTGGGCGTGACCGGCAATATCGGGGGGCTGGGATTGGACGAGGCCGGAGTCGCGGTGGAAAGGGATTTTATCAAGGTCGATGAGTCCTATCGGACGAGCGCTCCGGGTATCTGGGCGATCGGGGACTGTATCGGGCCGCCGCTGCTGGCCCATGCGGCATCCAGGGAGGGAATCGAGGCGGTCAACTCGATTCTCGGCCGACAATGCCGCTACCTGGAGCCGGAACTTGTCCCGAGCTGCACCTATTGCCAGCCCCAGGTGGCGAGTGTCGGGATCACAGAAGCTGCAGCGAAAGAGAGAGGTTACGATACGGCGGTCGGCAGGTTTCCGTTCCGCCCCCTGGGCAAGGCTCTCGTCATGGGTGAACCGGAGGGTTTCGTGAAAGTGGTTGCCGATAAAAAGAGCGGCAAAATTCTTGGCGTACACATCCTTGGCTCGGAGGCCTCCGAGATGATCCCGGAAGCCTCACTGGCCAGATGGCTCGATTCAACCGCGGCGGACATTCACAATACCGTGCATCCACATCCGACACTCTCCGAGGCCCTGATGGAAGCAGCTTCGGACTCTTTCGGCAAGGCCATTCATCTTTAAGGTTGTTATCAGGCAAAGGCATGTTTGAGGAATTATCCAGGCACTGAGGACTAAATAGTTTTTTCTGGACAAACCGGCCCGTTGTTAGTACTTGTTAGTACAACGTCTTCGTATTTTCATCCGGGTTACAACACCTCAGAACATTTAATCAAATCTCATCGCCCATGCATAGCTACCTTCCAATACTGCTCGCGATAATCGTTACCGCCCTGATTGTCGGAGCGGTGCTTGGTCTCAGCGCTCTGATCGGCCCCAAACCCGAAATCACCAAAGAGAAAGAAAGGCCCTTCGAATGTGGCTATATCCCGTTCCAGGAGCCAGGCAAACGTTTTCCGGTACACTACTATGCGGTCGCCATTCTCTTTATCGTTTTCGATATCGAGATAATCTTTCTCTATCCGTGGGTTGCCTCTTTCGAGGCAGTCGGTAAAACGGGCTTTTTCGCGGCAATTTTTTTCATCCTGATTTTGACTTTCGGACTGGTTTACGAATGGCTCAGGGGAGGTCTTGAATGGCATTAAGAACGGTGCTCGGAGGGGACAATATTCTCACCACCCGCCTGGACAAGGTTATTGCCTGGGCGCGCAAATTTTCAATCTTCCCCTACCCCTTTGTGACAGCCTGCTGTGGGATGGAGTACATGTCCCTTGCCAGCTCGCATTACGATCTCGACCGTTTCGGAGCCGCATTCCCCCGTTTCACTCCCCGACAGGCAGATCTCCTTTTCGTGGTGGGTACGATCAGCCACAAGATAACACCGGTGCTCAAGCGGGTCTATGACCAGATGTGCGAACCGAAGTGGGTGATTGCCTTCGGAGTCTGCACCTGCACCGGCGGCTTCTATGACAATTATGCAACCGTGCAGGGGATCGACACCATTATCCCGGTCGATGTTTACATTCCAGGCTGCCCGCCCAGGCCTGAAACCGTACTTCAGGGTATAATGCTCCTGCAGGAAAAAATCGCCAAGCAGAAACAGGATTACTAAGCCCAGGGACAGAAATCCAGATGAGTTCAACTTTCGAACCGGTGGACAACAACACACTGAAAGCAATCAAAAAAAAGTTCGGCGATGCCGTGCTGGAGGCCGGCCTTGACAAGGGCGATCTCGTGGCGATTGTCTCTCCCGGCAAGATTCACGATATCATTGTTTTCCTGCGCGATAGCCCGGAACTTGATTTCAAGATGCTGATCGATTTGTTCGTAGTGGACTACATGCCCCGTAAACCGAGGTTCGAGGTGGTTTACCATCTTCACTGCCTTCCGCGCAACGAACGGATTCGCCTGCGCGTGCAGCTTGATGAAAAAAAGTGCGAAGTGGATACTATCACCGACCTCTATTCTGTGGCCAACTGGCTCGAGAGGGAAGCCTGGGACATGTTCGGAGTGGTGTTCAAGGGGCATCCGAACCTTAAACGGCTGCTGATGTACGAGCCGTTCGAGGGCCATCCCCTTCGGCGGGATTACCCGATCAACAAGCGCCAGCCGCTGATCGGGCCTAAAAACTGAGGAGTTTTTTCAGAATCAGGATAGCAGATGGAAAAGACTGAAAGCCAAAAAAGCTCGAAGCGCACCGAAAGCGCATTTCTTAATTTCGGACCAAGCCACCCGTCGATGCACGGAGTAATCCGGATTATTACCGAGCTCGAGGGTGAGCGGATAGTCGGGGCCGAGGTCGAAATCGGCTACCTTCACCGCTGCTTCGAAAAAGCTTGCGAGAATGTCGGCTGGACTCAGGCCTTTCCCTACACCGACCGGCTGAACTATGTCAGCTCGCTGCTCAACAACGTGGGCTGGGCCATGACAGCCGAAAAACTTTTCGGCGTGACCGTGCCCGAACGCTGCCAGTACCTCCGGGTGATCGTCTCCGAGATCAGCCGCATAGTGGACCACCTGACCTGTATCGCAGCCGCGGCCATGGAACTTGGCGCCTTGACTGTTTTCCTCTATTTCATGAAAGCCAGGGAGTTTCTCTACGATCTGATCGAAATGCTCACCGGGGCCAGGATCACGGTCTCTTACGTGCGGATCGGCGGGGTCAAGGCGGATTTTCCGCCAGGCTTCGAGGAAAAGCTGCGCCGGGCGCTCAAAGAAATCGAAAAGATTATTGTCGAGGTGGACAAACTGCTGACCCGTAACCGGATTTTCATTGACCGGACGAAAGGGATCGGTGTGCTGGACCAGCAACGCACGATTGCCTACGGTATCACCGGTCCTCTTCTCAGGGCAGTCGGCGTGCCCTACGACGTGCGCAAGGATAAGCCCTACCTGGTTTACGACCGTTTCGATTTCGAGATCCCGATTGCCGATGGCGGCGACAGCTACAGCCGCTACCTGGTGCGCATGGAGGAGATGCGCCAGAGCGTGAAGATCATCGAGCAGGCTTTGGAAAACATTCCTCCTGGAGCAATCGCGGTCGACCTTTCCGGCAGGGAAATGACCGGCGCCGATATGGTGGAAACCGGCAAGCAGGGCAAGGTCAGGGATTACGTGGGAGCAAAGGCCAAGGTAGACCTGACTCTGGACGGCACGGACTCCCATGGGGCAAGCAATGTCAGGCTGGTCGAGCACCGCGAGATGACTCTGCCCTCCAGGGAGGAATGCTACGGGAATATCGAGGGTCTGATAGCCAATTTCATGCTCGTGATGGATAACTGGGGAATCAAGCCGCCGAAAGGCGAGGCTTATCATGCGGTGGAGGCGGCTAACGGCGAGCTCGGTTTCTACGTTGTTTCCGACGGGACCGGAAAGCCAATGCGCGCCCGCTGCCGGGGACCGTGTTTCTTCCCCATGGCGACATTGCATGAAATGCTTATCGGAGATATGGTGGCTGATATCATCCCCGCTTTCGGTTCGATAAACATGATTGCCGGCGAACTGGACCGTTAGACTTTCCTCAAGAGAGAGAGAAAAAAAAGCATGTCCGTTTCTTTCCCTGAAAAAGATCGCAAGCTGGTTGAAGAGATGATCCGGCATTACCCCCACAAAAAGTCTGCCATCGGGGACGTACTCTACCTGGCGCAGAAGCATTTCGGCTATATCACCCCGGAGGTGGAGCTTTACGTGGCAAGCCTTCTCGATCTGCCTGCCTCTTATGTGCACCAGGTAGTCACTTTCTATTCGATGTACCTGAAAAAACCGGTGGGGAAATACCTGATCATGCTCTGTGACAATGTAAGCTGCCTGCTCTGTGGCGCCGAGGATCTTCTCGGCAGGATCAAGGAAAAACTGGGGATCGAGGTGGGAGAAACCACCCAGGAGGGGAAATTCACCCTCTGGACCGTGGAGTGCCTGGGAGCCTGCGAACAGGCCCCGGTGATGATGATCAACGACAAGCTTTACGGCAATTTGACACCTGATAAGCTGGACCGTCTTCTGGACAGCCTGGAGTAATACATGCCTCAGGTTAAACTGATCAGTCGATTCTTTGAGATTGAAAACTCGCACCGGCTCCGGGTTTACGAGGAGAACGGCGGTTATTCCGCAGCACGCAAGGTTGTAACCGAAAACTGGGAGCCGGATAAGATTATCAACACGGTCAAAGCCTCCAACCTTCGCGGCCTGGGCGGCGCCGGCTTTCCCGCCGGCGTAAAATGGGGCTTTGTGCCCAAGGACCACGAGGGCCCTAAATACCTGGTGGTCAATGCCGACGAGTCGGAGCCGGGCACTTTCAAGGACCGCCATGTGATGATCAATGCCCCGCATCTCTTGCTCGAAGGGGTTATTATCGCCGCTCTGTCTATCGCCGCTAAGGATGTTTATATCTACATTCGCGGAGAGTACTGGGAGGCTTACCATGTGCTTGAACGCGCGATCAAGGAGGCTGAAAAAGCCGGCTACCTGGGCAAGAACATTTTTGGCTCAGGCCACTCGATAAAAGTGCACATCCACCGGGGCGCCGGCGCTTATATCTGCGGCGAGGAAACCGCGCTCCTTTCGAGTCTGGAAGGTTTCAAGGGCTGGCCGAAACTCAAGCCGCCGTTTCCCGCGGTCAAGGGCCTTTTCTCCATGCCAACGATTATCAATAATGTCGAAACTCTTTCCTATGTACCAATAGTAATCGAAAAGGGACCTGAATATTTCGCCGGGCTGGGGGTGGAGCGCAGCGGCGGCGCGCGACTGTTCGGGGTGAGCGGACATGTGAACCGTCCCGGTGTCTATGAGCTTCCGCTGGGCACCCCGATGCGCGAGCTGATCCACGAGCACGCCGGAGGAATCAGGGAGGGCAGATCACTCAAGGCGGTTATCCCCGGAGGAACCAGCTGCCCTGTGCTTACTGCCGAGGAAGCCGAGAAAGTTAATCTTGATTTCGACAGTCTGGCCGAGATCGACTCCATGCTCGGCAGCGCCGGGGTGATCGTGATGGACGAAACCACCGACATGGTCAAGGTGCTCTGCCGGATCTGCAAGTTCTATTCGTTCGAGTCCTGCGGCCAGTGCACGCCGTGCCGCGAGGGGACCGGCTGGATGGCAAGGATCATGGAGCGGATCGTCTCCGGAAACGGCCATTACCAGGACCTGGATGACCTGCTGGATATCGCCAGCATGATCGGCGGAAATACGATCTGCCCCCTGGGCGATGCTGCGGCACTGCCGGTGACGAGTTTTATCAAGAAGTTCAGAGACGAGTTTGAAGCAAAGGCGTCGGCCGGTTCGATCACTGCGGCCTCAAGCCGGTTAAGCGCGGAGGAACTTTGAGCGGGAAGGAAAAGAAAACAGTCAAGACGGTTATCGACGGCAAGGAGTACGCGTTCCCGCAAGGAACCACGATCCTCGAGGCAGCCAAAAGCGTGGGGATCGAAATCCCACACTTCTGCTACCATCCGGGGCTTTCGATTGCCGGCGCCTGCAGGATGTGCCTGGTCGAGATAGAAAAAATGCCCAAGCTCCAGATCTCCTGCCACATGACAGTGGACGATGGCATGGTTATCCACACGAACAACGAGCGGGTTAAAAAGGCGCGAAAGGCAATGCTCGAGTTTCACCTGGTCAACCATCCTCTTGATTGCCCGGTCTGCGACCAGGGAGGCGAGTGCAACCTTCAGATTTACTATATGATGCACGGCAACTATATCTCCCGCCTGAGAGAAAATAAGGTCAAAAAAACAAAAAAGGCTTTCCAGATCGGTCCGCATGTAATGCTCGACCAGGAGCGCTGTGTCCTCTGCAGCCGCTGCGTGAGGTTCTGCCAGGAGATCTCCAAGAGCAACGAACTCGGAATTTTCCAGAGAGGCGACCGCGAGGAGATTGATGTTTTCCCGGACATGCAGCTGAACAGCCCATATTCGGCCAACGTGGTCGACATCTGTCCGGTGGGCGCGCTGCTGGACAAGGATTTCCGTTTCAAGACCAGGGCCTGGTACCTTGAAAGCGCTGATTCGATCTGCCCGCGCTGCTCCCGCGGCTGCAATATCGAAATCCATTACAACCTGAACAGACCGTGGAAAAACGAGGGCCGCAGGCTCGCCAGGCTCAAGCCCCGCTGTAACTTGGAGGTGAACGACTGGTGGGTATGCGACGAGGGCCGTTACAGTTTCAAGTTTATCGATGATGACAACAGGATCGAGGGGCCTTTAGTGCGTACAGACGGCAAAGCCCGGAATACAGGCTTTAAAGAAGCGCTCGAGCTGGCAGCGGAAAGCTTGCGCAATAGTGCGGCCTCAACTGACGTAGAGATCGCTGTCCTGGTTTCTCCCAGAGCCGCCAATGAGGAACTTTATCTGTTAAAACACGTTTTCAGCGAGCAGCTTCCCGGCACCAGGCTTGTTTTCAGTTCGGCTACCCCGTTCGAGCCGACAGAGGATGATATCCTGCGCAAAAAAGACAAGAATTCGAATACCAGAGGCGCTGAATTGATGGGTTTGACTCCCGATTCAGCCCAGGTCTGGTCGCTTTCCGAGCTCAAGGATGCGGTTCTGGCCGGCGAGATCGGGGCTCTTTATATCTGCTATCACGACATTACCGGTCTGCCGGAAGAATTCAGCGCAGGCTGGGCCGAGGCTCTCGAACGAATTCCGCTGGTGGTTTACCAGGGAACCAACACCTGCCCTACCAGCGAAAAGGCCCAGATCATTTTTCCTGCAGCCGCATTTGCCGAACGCGAGGGCACGGTGACCAATTTCGAAGGCCGGGTGCAGATTCAGCAAAAGGTTTTCGAACCGCTGAGCGAGGCCCTCCCGGGATGGCAAATCATCCAGAGTCTCGGAGTAGCGCTCGGCGGCAGCTACGAATACGAGTCCGCAGAAGAGGTTTTTGCAGATCTTGCGAAAAACGAGCCCGCTTTTGCCGGACTGAGCTATGAAAAAATCGGTTCCGGCGGGTTTGTCGCAAAGGACGCTAAGGCTTGAAGAGGTGGTACTATGCTCGGTGAATTGATCCTCAAAACAATAATAATCGTGGTGGTGGTGAACACCGTGCTCGCTTTCGGAGGGTTTCTCACCTGGGTGGAGAGAAAGCAGAGCGCGGTGATGCAGGACCGGATCGGCGCAAACCGGGCCTCGATCCTGGGACTACGGCTTTGGGGCCTCTTCCATATCCTCAGCGATGGAATCAAGATGTTCGCCAAGGAGGAGTTCATCCCGCGTACCGACCACAGAAAGCTTTTCCTGGTGGCACCTTTTATCGCCTGGTTTTTCGCCCTGATGGGTTTCGCTGTGATCCCTTTCTCGAATACCCTTCACGTGGCGGGATACGAACTTTCGCTCCAGATAGCCAATCCACAAATCGGTATCCTTTTCGCTTTTGCGATGATGGGTATGACGATCTACGGCCTGGTGCTGGGGGGGTGGGCCTCGAACAACAACTACGCACTTCTGGGGGCGATGAGAGGGGCGGCGCAGATGATCAGCTACGAGATCGCCCTGGCAGCCGCAGTGGTCGGCCCGCTGATAGTCTATCATACGCTGAACATGCAGGAAATTGTTCTCTGGCAGGCCAAGCTCTGGGGCGGCTGGCTCCCCCTGTGGGGAATCGTGGTTCAGCCCCTGGCCTTTTTCCTTTTTATCACCGCCGGGGCGGCTGGAACCAAGCGCGTGCCGTTCGACCTGCCCGAGGGCGAATCGGAAATTATCGGCTTCAACCTCGAGTACTCGAGTATGCGTTTCGGCGCGTTCATGTTTACCGATTTCGTGGAAAAAATCCTGGTGAGCTGTCTGGCAGTAACCGTTTTCCTCGGCGGCTGGCAGGTGCCTTTCCTTACGGAAAACGGATTTGTTTTCCGTGGCGAAACTCTGCTGGCTCTCAGCCCGCTGGTTATCTGGCTAATTCAGCCAGCGGCATTCTTTCTAAAGGTCTGCGTGGTGATTTACGTGCTGATGCTGGTGCGCTGGACCCTGCCCCGTTTCCGCTACGACCAGCTGATGCATCTCGGGTGGAAGATCATGCTGCCGCTGGCCTTTGCCAATATTGTTATAACAGGATTTGTTCTTCTCGTGTTAAAAGCATAGAAAAACAGGAACAACTCATTTCGGGAGTTCTTTGGTGGGAAATATCACTGTAAAGAAGATTGACACCAGCCGGCCAATGACTTTCCTGGAGCGGATTTATATCTGGGAAATTCTCAGGGGGTTGTGGATCACCAACCGCCATTTCGTGGTGAACATGTTTTTCCATATCCTCAACTTATTCGGGATCAAAACTAAAAGGAAAGGCGCGGTTACAATCCAGTACCCGGAGGAGCACCGTGGCTGGCACAGGCGCCTTCGCACCCGCCACTACCTGGCCAGGCGCGAGGATGACAGTCCGCGCTGCGTGGGCTGCATGATGTGCGAGACTGTCTGCCCTGCCAATTGTATCTATATCGTGGCCCACGACCACCCGGACCCCAACGTGGAAAAACAGGCCGACAAATTCACTATCGATATGGGCAAGTGTGTTTACTGCGGGTTCTGCGTGGAGGTCTGCCCGGAGGACGCGATCAGGATGGACAGCGGCCACCTGGAAATATGCAGCTACACCCGGGAAGACATGATCTACCATATTGACCGGCTGCTGGAGCAGCACCATGATCCCAGCGATTACAAGAACCACGAGGAGTGGATGGAAGAGTATCCGTGAACGAAGGAAAAATTATCTGTAAAAGTAAAAAGGCCTCTCGATTCGAGCGGCCTTTTTTTACTTTCTATCCTATTCTGTCTATTTTTTCACCGGCTCGTAAGCCAGCTTCGCCATCTCCGGCAGCGGGCCCACCAGGGGCTTGAGATAGTCGACAAAGGCCTGGGTGACAAACATCCCTGACTCGTCGATATACTCATCCGGCATGGGCTTGGCCCGCTCTGCCACATCGGCCAGCCTGGCAGTGCCGAGCTCTGTGCAGTAGTGGCCGTGCTGATCGCTGCCGCGCTGGATACTGACCATCAGCCCGGTCTTGCCCTCCCCTGCCAGTTCCACAGCACGCTTGCCGCAGGCATAGGCCTCCTCGATATCAAGGGCGCTCACCCGGTCGGAGCCGCACATCTGAAGGCTTTCCACCACTTGGAACTCGCCCCGCCAGGAAGTGAACTTATCGCTGATCATCCTGTGCAGCATCATTGCCGCACTGGTGCCGCCCATTGCGCCGAACTCCACGTTGCCGAACTTGTCTTCCGTCTGCGAGGCGGAAATCGGGGTGCCGTCCGCATAGGATAC
>JAUVUV010000114.1 GCA_030604975.1 Candidatus Glassiibacteriota bacterium
CCCGAAACTGATTAGGGGGAATTTGCGCGCCTTTCGAAGAGCAAAATAAAGGATAGCTACTGTCACAGCTAAACCCGCCCAGAACTCGAGATCAGTAAAACCCTGAAAGGAAGGATCCAGATAACGGTGCAGAAGGCCCACCGGTAGGAAGATCAGTCGGTAATAGTTCCAGAGGATCTCTGGAATAACCAGGATATTTTCAAACGTAATTTTAGACCGTTCCAGTGCCTCGGTGAAAAAGATGAAATAAACGGACAGCAGTGCGGCGGGTACGAGGTAGGGCAGATAGCGTATCAGAAGCGCAGCGGCAGACAGCCGGGATTCTCCGCCCCTGTTCCGCACCGCGGCGGGGTTGAGAATCAGGTCGTAGGCCAGCAGCACTAAAGGAAAGGCGACCGCGGTCGGTTTGGAGCCCAAGGCGAGGAGAAACAGAAGGTAGGACAGCCAGTAATATTTCAGGTTTCTGCCCGTGCTTGCGTATTTTTCATAACTCAGGAAAGCGGAGAGAAAGAAAAGCGACACTAACAGCTCCTTGTTGCCCTGAACCCAGGCCACCCCCTCCACATGGAGCGGGTGAAAGGCAAACAAAGCGGCACCGATCCAGGGAACGTAGTGTTTCACTTTCTGTTTGCCGGAGCTGTAGCCTGCAAGTACTTCGAGTGTACGGAAAGCGAGAGCCACCACCAGCAGGTAGAGCACAAAGTTTACCAGGTGATAGCCGAACGGCTCCAGTTTCGAAAACTGGTAGGTGAGCGCAAAGGCAAGGTTGCGCACCGGCTGGTAAGCACTGCCTTTCGGGAGAAGAACCGCACGGAGATGGTCGGGGCTGAATCCGCGCAGGGCGAGATTTTCTGTCAGAAGGCTGTCGTCCCATTGCACGAATCCCGAACCGAGAGTCGTCCAGTAGACAGCCGCTGTGGCCAGCAGAATAACCAGGTAGCGGAATAACCTGGAGCGTAAAATATTTTGTAAACCCGAAACAGTCATATTAGTATTCATGGATAGCAATTAAGTTGAAATATTGAGTACCCCGGACATAGCTGTCAAGAAGTTAAGCAAGCTGGAGCCGAAGGGTGTAATGGGAAATGACCGGAAGATCATTCGCGAGGTATACGAACGGCTGCTCGCCTTTTACGGTCCCCAGGGCTGGTGGCCCGTAACGCCGCCAGGTGGCCGATCCCCTGTTTACAGCGGGGGCCCAACCAATGCGTCACAGCGCCTCGAGGTCATGATCGGTGCGGTGCTGACACAGAATACGAGCTGGAACGGGGCAAGAAAGGCGCTGGAGAATTTATCCTCCCAAAACGGTCTCGATTTCCAATCCCTGCTGGAAATCCCTGAGGAGAAACTCGGCCTTTTCATCCGGCCGTCGGGATATTTCAACCAGAAAGCTCGCAGAATCAAAAGTTTTATATCATTTTTAAATGAGCGTTACGGGGCGGACTGGGAGCGCTTTTTCGCCGAACCTGTCTCACAAATGCGGCGGATGCTGCTCGGGCTGTATGGCATAGGGCCGGAAACGGCAGATTCGATTATTCTTTACGCTGCAGGCCGTGTAAGTTTTGTGATCGACAGCTATACGAAAAGGATTTTCTACCGGCTTGGGATTACCAGAGGCGATATTCCCTACGAGGAGCTCAAACAGCGTTTCGAAAAAGTCCTTCCAGCTGAGAGCGAACTTTATAATGAGTATCACGCCCTTGTGGTGATCCACGGCAAAGAGCGCTGTACGGCCCGTGAGCCGAAATGTGAGTGCTGCCCCCTGGAACAGATCTGTGTGCGCCGGGGGATAAACCGGTTATCGTGCTGATTCGCCGATGTTTGCTTTTATTCAGCCAGCGGGAGGTCGATCCATGAAAAGACGCGATTTTTTTGACGTTTTAGGTGTCTGGGCGCTGCTATCCCCGATAATGGCTAACTGCTCATCAGGCGTGAAATACCCGAACAGCAGGCATCTGATCGATACCCCGGCAAAACGCGCAAAATACCTGGCAAAATTGTTGAAAGAACTATGCACTGATCTGGGACCTCATCCGATAGGCAGCCCGGAATACGATCGGGCGGCTATGATTATCAAGCGGGAGCTGGAACTGGCCCTGCCGATTGTGGAACTGGACAAATTTACTTTCGAAAGATGGATACTTCGATCTGAGCCGGAGCTTTATGTCGGAGACAGGCGGCTGGAAACCTATCCGGGTCATGGAACATCCGGCACCCCGAGGGAGGGTATTGCCGGAGTGCTTGAAAAAATCGAGGATCAGGGCGAAATCCCCTATGGGGTAATAGATAAAAGCTCGGGTGAGATCAAGGCGTATGTCACATTGTCCCGCTACGGAAAGGCAGTGCCACTGTCCTATTACTCGTTTGGCAAAAATGTCGGATCCCTGCCTGCATTCAATGTGGGCCTTGCCGATGTCCCGATCCTTGAGCAGGCAGTAGCCAGCCGAACTCCGGTGAGAGTGAATGCTCAGGTTGATTTTGTACCGGAGACTCCCACCAGCAATGTTGTCGGAACGCTTCCCGGCAAGAGCGAGGAGGAAATTCTCTACCTGGCGCATCTGGATACGGTCTACAATAGTCCCGGTGCAAATGACAACACAGCCTCGGTAATTGCCATGCTCATGATAGCGCACGCCTTCTCGGGAGCAATGCCGGAAAGGACAATGACTTTTGTGGCCACAACCGGTGAGGAATACGATAAACTCGGTGCAATAAACTACGTCCGGACAAGAAAGCTGGAGGGTACTTTCGAAAATATCAAGTTTCTGGTAAATCTGGATTCGGTAACCTGGGGTCCGAATATGAAAATAAATACAGCGGATAAAGAACTGATATCGTTAATCAGCGATATCGACCGGGAACTGGGCCTGGAGGGTACTCCGGTCTGGGAAGACCGCGATGGTTTCAAACTGGATGCCAGGCCTTTCCGCGAAACCGGGGCAATGGCGGTTTACGTTAACAGCGAGGGTTACGATCTGGCGCACCTCTGGCACCGGCCGGAGGATACACCGGAAACCGTGCCGGTTGATTGTGTGGAAATCTGGTTCCGCCTCTTTTACGAATTCACGAAACATATACAGACTTTATAATTCCTTTATTAATTTTGTTTCTGAAAAATGAATTGATCTGCAGAATCGGGAGGTTCATAGAGATTGAACAGCAAAGAGCGTGTAATCGCCGCACTGGAGCATAGTCCGGTCGACCGTCTGCCGCTCGGGTTTTTCGCCGTTGACCATGATACTGTTTCCAAGGTTCTGGGCCGCGAAACCTACCTCCGGGCCAAGGCTAAAAGCCAGATCGCGCTCTGGGAGGGGCTCAGGGACGAGGTAGCCCAGTCCTGGCGCCAAGATGCGATCGAGTTCTACCGCAAGATCGACCTGATAGACATTATCCCTGTCCATGCCATGGCTTCCTCAGTGCTGCCTCCGGCGGATTACGAACCGCAGAAACCTGAACAGATAGCCGAGGACACCTGGAGCGACAGCGCCGGCCGAATTTACCGGTACTCCTCCCAACCCGAAGATATCACCTGTATCGAGGACACATAGCTTGCAAAACACACATTCACCCCGAAAGATTTCCCTGTCCCGGAAAAAATCAAACCGCCTGATCCGAGCTGTTTCGAGGTGGTTGACGCAGTTATCGAGGCTTTCCGGGGCGAGCGTTTCGTGATCGGACCCTCCGGCAACGAGGCTGCCATGATCCTGCTTGGGGACAACTACGAGCGGGGCCTGCTTGAGTTCGCGCTCAATCCTGATTCTGTACGCGCTGCCCACCGCCAGGCTCTGGCCACGGGCCAGATGGAGGATGACTACTATATAAGGCCGGGCCAGGATGCCGTACTCTGGGGCATGGATTTTTCATACAACAGTGGGCCGATGATCTCACCGGAGACTTTTCGGGATATTTGCCTGCCGAATATAAAAGCCAGGGCGGCGAGCGTGCAGGGCCGCGGTCTCAAAGTAATCAAACACGCCTGCGGCAATAATAACCTTTTGCTTGAATATTTTATCCAGGCGGGCTATGATTGCTACCAGTCGATTCAGAAAAGCGCGGGCGTGGACCTGGAAAGCTTGCGCAAGGAATATGGCCATAAAATCGCTCTCTGGGGCGGGGTGCAGCTCGAGCACCTGATCGCCGGCACTCCGAAGCAGGTACGGGCGGATGTGACCGAGGCTTTCCGGATCGCAACTGAAATTGGAACCAAGGGGGGATTTATTCTTGGTACCAGCCATTCAGTGGCAGTGGGCACGAATTACGATAATTTCATGGCCATGCTGGATGAGGTGCAGAAACTCAACGGGCGCTATTTCGGCTGAGTTATTTGAATTATCAGTGCATTTCTGATTAAAGATTATACAACCATTCAAAACGGATTATGTCTTTGCCTGGAACACAGGATTGCCGAAATTTTAAAGTCACGAAAGTATTGCCAAAAGAGACCCGGAGATATTAATCTTAGTTAAATCAATGAAGGAAGATAGTAAGTATACTTTTATACCCATAAAGGACAGCATGGGAGGTGACAAATGAGACGTTATCTCTGCAGACTTGGCGCGGTTTTCCTGGTTGGCGGATTGATAGTTTCGCCGGTCAGGGCTGCAATGAACCAGGGCCGTGTGGTGGTGACAGTTATCGAGTACCCGGATAATTACAAGCCGGACGGCATGTGGGCCGGGCTTTACGCTGCCGAAAGCGGAAAGATCTACTCCGGGCTTTGCACCCACGGCGGAAGCGCTCTGTTTTACGAGTACGATCCGGCCACCGGAGTAAACAGGATGATCGCCGACATCGGTGAGTTCATGGGGGATAAGGGAACCGGGGAACGCACGCACTCCAAAATCCATACCCGTTTCGGCGAGGACAGCCAGGGCAGAATATATTTCGCCACGGGCAACCAGGGAAGCGGCCCGCGCCAGATCGATCCGCTCACCTGGGCTCATAAAGGCTCGCACCTTCTGCGCTATCATCCTGCCGGGGGAAAGCTGGAGGTCTTGGGAAGGATCACCCGTAATTTCGGCTCATACGGGCTGTTAATCTATAAAAAGAGAAATATCGTCTACCTTTCCTGCTGGGATAACCATATCTATGCCTTCGATATCGAGAAACGCATCTCCCGCGACCTGGGCCGGGTAAGCAACTGGGATGTGAACCGGATGATTGTCCTGGACGACCTGGGCAATCTCTACGGCACGTGCCAGAACTGGTGGATCTGGAAATACGATGTCAGCTCCGACCGGCTGATCGACCTGCCGCTGCAGATTCCCCACGACGACAGGATCCGTCCCACGTTCGAGCACGGACACCCGGCGCTGGATCGCAAACAGAACTGGCGTTATGTGGAATGGGACCGGTCGGTTCGCAAGGTTTACGGGATTGAGTGCGGGAGATCACTGCTCTTCGAGTTCGATCCTTTCGACGGGCCGTACGGCAGCACGAAACTGGTGGCTGACATGGCTCTCGAATCCCAGGTTGCGGAAAATCGTTTCCCCTATGCAACCCTCGCGGTCGGGTTTACACCGGATCGCAAGGTGTATTACGGCATAGTGAACCGCACCTTTGACTACAGCGCCCAGGACCAGGAAACCGAGGCTCTGACCAGGACATACCTCCAGCGCTGTGACCTCGATACCGGAGAAAAGGAAAATCTGGGGGAAATGGTCAGCGTGGACGGGAGGATAGTGCTGGGCCTGGGTGGATGCGAGGTTGCAAGGGATGGAAAATTGTATTTCTGCGGGGCGATTTCCGAGACGAATCCGGATAAAACGGCCGGTCTTGCCGCCGGACGCGACCCGTACAGCCTTCAGCTAATGGTCTGGGACCCTTCCGCTAACTAACGGTTTCGACAGCAAATTGAAATACTCATCGTTATCCTAAAAGCAGGGGTGAAAATGCGCAAGAAAGCAATCAGCATTCTGGTTTGGATGTGTCTTCTTTTCAGTGTGGTTTCCCTGCTCGCCCGCCCGGCAAAGCCGCACCGCCCGCAGAACCTTGCCCTGAACAAGCAGAGAGTGGATTTCCGCGACCTGGGTTACAGGCCGGTCAACCTGATCGAGCCGGATGACAGCAAGATAACCAGTCTTATTACGGACCCGAACAGCGGTATGATCTACGGTGCGACAAGCGGCAAGAGAAGCCAGCTCTTCACGTTCGAGCCTGCCACCAACCACGTGCGGCCGCTGGGTTGTCTGCCCTCTGGAGGCGGAGTGCGCAATGCTCTCACCCTGGCAGCGGATGGGTACCTCTATCTCGGCACAGGCAAGGACATGACCGTCGAACCCCGGATATCGCAGGACTGGGGACGGGAACTGGGCCATGGGCATGTTTTCAAAAAGATGTGGGCCGATATTCAGGCCGAGTACGAGAGCTATCCGGGAGGCCATGTTTACCGTTTCGACCCGGCCGGCCGGGCAAATATCCGCTTTGCCGCCAATCAAGAAGCGAATGTGGAGGATCTGGGAATCCCGGTGCCCGGCGAGGGAATCTACTGCATGGCTGCTTCCGGTGACGGCAAAGGGCTGTACGGGATAACTTACCCCGGGGGAAAGTTTTTTGTGTTCGATCTGGCCACAGCCAAGGCCACGGTGGTAGGCCAAACCTGGGAAGAGGTGATTTTCGCAGGTCCTCGAAAAGGGTTGCGTTCCCTGCCCTGTGCGCTGATAGTGGGTGATGAGGGCAACTGCGATTTCTCGCGGGACGGGGGGTGGATCGGCCGCTACAGCCCGGAAAGCGGTAAGCTGGAAACCCTGAAAGCACGCCTGCCCGGCGAGTTTTATACGCTTCATGCAGGATTCGACATTTACCACCCGGTGGTGGAATGCTGGACAAAAGGGGCCAGGGGCGTTCTCTACGGTGGAACCAACGACGGCTTCCTCTTTAAATTCATACCCTCACAGGAGCGCGCCGAGAACCTGGGCAAGGTACGCATAACCCGGCGCGTGCGCGCTCTTGCTACCGCTGCTGACGGCAGGATTTACGGTGTCGCCGGCGAGCGGCATATCGGCTGCACGCTTTTCAGTTACGACCCGCGAAA
>JAUVUV010000538.1 GCA_030604975.1 Candidatus Glassiibacteriota bacterium
AGTTGGGCGGAAGAGGCAAACGTGATTTCACGGTGATGGGCGATACGGTTAATATAGCTTCAAGGCTCGAGACCGCAGCTGAGGTAAATACCATCCTGGTTTCTGAAAATACCCGTGCCCAGGCCCGGAATGTATTCGATTACAAGAGCCTGGAACCGATCAAGGTCAAGGGCAAGAGCAAATCGCTTAAAGTTTATCGCGTGCATGGAGTACTTAAGGAACCGGTGGAGCGCTGGGACCGAGATATCCTGGCAAAAAGCAGGGCTTACGTGGGCCGGGAAACAGAGTGGGAGAACCTGGAAACGTTTGTGAAAGAATATTTTGAATCTGAACCGGGAGCCCACGTGCCGGTTGTCGGGTTGAAAGCCGACGGCGGGATGGGTAAAAGCCGCTTGGTGTACGAGTTCCTCAACCGGGGATCCTGTCCGAGGGGACTGGTGCTCAAAGGTAAAACGATTTCCTATGCCGCGGCCCCGTACTGGCTTTTTGTCAGTCTAATGAAAAACATGATGGAAGCCAGTGAGGGAGACCCGGCTGAGACAGTAAGAGAGAAATGGGAGGCGCTGCGCGAAAGGCTCATTGAGTTCTCCCGCCTGCCTGAGGATAAAAGGGAAAATGCGCGGCAGTCTCTCGCCGAGCACGAGGATTACCTGGCCTACCTTCTCGGTATGGCCCATGAAGCCGGCCGGATCAAGGCTGTAAAACCGGATAAACTTAAAAAAATTATCTTCAACAGCTTCCGTGTCTTTCTCGAAGCGGCAAGTGCGTTGCCGGATGAGGATGAGGCTGTCTACATGGTGTTCGACGATCTCCACTGGGTGGATGAACTCAGCCGTGAGTTGATTGATTACCTGATGGACAACCTTGTACCCGAGCGCCGGATGCTTTTTATTACCATGTTCCGCCCGGATTACAAACCTTCGGAACATTGGCGCAAAGGGATTAACTATTTTGAGCTCGATCTCAGGTCCCTGAGCCTGGAAGAGTCAACCGAGATGGTCCAGGGAATGTTGAACGGGCTGGTTCTCACCGATGAACTGAAAAATTTGATTTACGACAAGTCCGGAGGCAACCCGTTTTACATCGAGGAGATCACCTTTTCCCTGATCGACCAGGAGCTGCTGGTCCAGGACGATCAGATTCAGCCTGGAAATCCGATCTGGATTGTCAACCCGAGTGAAAAAGATGTCGAACTGTCGGATTCAATTCATGGAATGATCCAAACTAGAATCGATAAGCTGGATGAGGAAGTGCGCAATCTGCTTTTCGAGGCTTCGGTTATCGGCATGGAATTCAACGTGGACCTGCTGGGCAAGCTGCACGCTAAGGCCGGGGGCGACAGAAAAGGTGTACAGGATTTTCTCGAAAATCTAAAGCAGGCCCGGATGATTGTCCCAAAAGTAGCCGAGCCGGCCGCACAGGCAGCAGAAACCTATGTTTTCGCCAATATCCTGATTGCTGAGGTCAGCTACAACACTCTGCTCAACTACAACAAGACCGTGCTCCACGGGCTGGTGGGAGAGTGTATCGAGGAAATCTACGAGGGCGAGAAGGTGCCGGAAGACGAACACCACAGACTC
>JAUVUV010000147.1 GCA_030604975.1 Candidatus Glassiibacteriota bacterium
GCCTTGTTCGGCAGCCTTGGTGTACCAGTCGATGGCCTTGGCATAGTTCTGTTTCGCTCCCCGGCCATATTGGTACATCAAGCCGAGGTTGTGTTGCGCCGAAGCAAGTCGTTGTTCGGCAGCCTTTGCGAACCATGCGACGGCAATGGAATCGTCTTGTTCCACTCCCCGGCCATTTTTGTACATCTCGCCGAGGTTATTTTGCGCCGATGCATCGCCTTGTTCGGCGGCTGCAGTTACGGACTTGACGTACGTAGTATCGTCAGGTTCTGCTATTACCACTGAAGCATTTAATATTACCAGCAGCAGAACATATACCGAAAGCTTCTGTTTCACCTGACAGTTCCTTTATTTACATAATAAGGAGGTAAAAACGAAACAAAACAACGCCCAAGCCGGGGAGCCGAGAACCGTAGTCTATCTATGAGTATCAACCGTAGACCAGGAAGCTGAGAAGAATAAAAGAGACATTTTATATTTTACTAACGAGAGAGATTTTGGCAAGGTTTTTTTGAAGAAAAGATAAGTGGCAGAAAACCGTGGCAAGAAGCTCAAAGCAATGGATGACAATTTCCGTGAAAGCTATCTCATTTAGGCAGGTTAAAGGAATTGGTGCTGAGGGACGGATTACTCCATATTTATACCGGATTTAAACACTAAATCGGCACCCTATTGGCACCCTGCACAAATAGCAAAGGCCTAACCATTTATGGATTAGGCCTTTATCTATTTATGGCGGAGAGGCAGGGATTCGAACCCTGGGACGGCGTGAACCGTCACCGGTTTTCGAGACCGGCTCCTTCAACCACTCGGACACCTCTCCACATTTTTTCGGAAGGTTCCTCGCGAGATTAAGTTATCAAATTAATATTGTTTATTCTGTCCGGCAAGTGCCCCGATTCAAATTCCGGCCAGAGGCGAAAAATTTGAAACCAGGAATCAATTACAGGTGTCATATAAAGTATAGAGAATTTTTCGCCTTTTTCATCCAATTCAACCAGAGAGGTGCGTGATGATTAAACAACTGTTACATGTTTTTGCCGGCATACTTTTCTTTCTCAACTTTGCCGCCACCGAGGCTTTCTGCGCCAGAACCATTGAAAAAAGCTTTCCGCTGGGGCCGGGCGGATCACTGGTAATGAGCGTGGAGGGCAGCAGTGTCACTGTGGAAGGCTCCTCCCGCAGCAACGTGCACGTGAGGGTCGAGTCGAAAAAGGATATAGAGGAACACTACGACCTTACTTTCGAGCAGGAGGGCAACAGCCTGATCATCGATGCCAAAAGGAAAAAGAAATCCAGATTTTTCGGTTTTTTCAAAACTTTCCGCGGCAGCAGCCTCAAATTCACCATCGCCGTACCAGAGAATTTCAACCCGCAGATCAGGACCAGTGGCGGAAGTATCAGCACCAGCACGATCTCCGGCACGGTCGATCTCCGTACTTCCGGAGGCTCGATCACCTGCAAGCAGATCGCGGGTACGGTTTCCGGCCACACTTCCGGAGGCTCGATCACCTGCGAGGGGATCACGGGCGATCTTTCCGTAGGAACTTCCGGCGGCAGTGTAAAACTGGATGGAGTTGAGGGACCATTTCAGGCCAGAACTTCCGGCGGCAGTATTACGGCCAAGGAGCTTGCCGGTGACGGAAGCCTCGAGACCGGCGGGGGCAGCATCAAGGTCGAGGGCTGCCGCGGCTCGCTGGATGCAAGAACCAGTGGAGGCAGCATAAATATTAATAGGCTGGACGGGTGTGCTACAGCCCAGACAAGCGGGGGCGGAATCACCATGGAAATGCTTAATTCACCCTCAGGCGACTGCGAGCTTAAAACCTCCGGCGGCGGCATTACTTTTTCATTGCCCCGCGAATCCAGTGCTTTGATCAGCGCCAAAACTATCGGTGGAAAGGTTAACACAGAGATTCCGTTAGAAGTCCTGGGCACGGCTGGGAGAAGCAGCCTTGAGGGCAAGCTCGGTAACGGCGGCCCGCTGGTGAAACTGACAGCCTCGGGCGGCAGCATCTGGATCAAATCCACCGACTAGTCAAAAGCATCTGTTTTTACTCCAAAATATAAGAACTGAAACCCGGGCAGGGCGGCTTATTTAACAGCCGCCCTGAAAGCCTCGATCGCCCGCACGACATCTTCACTTGACACATCCAGGTGGGTTACCAGGCGAGTGAGGTTCGGCCCCAGGGGGTCGACCTGCACCGAGTAGCTTTCAAGCCGCCTGCACAGCTTCTCTGCTCCCGGTGCCGGCTCTTTAGTGCCGACCATGATTATATTCGTTTCCACGGTTTCGGTGTCCACCTCGAGTCCATCGATTTGCGACAGTTCTTCGGCCAGCCTGCGGGCGTTGGCGTGGTCCTGGTCGAGCCTGGGCACATTGTTGTCCAGGGCGTAAATTCCTGCAGCGGCCAGGATTCCGGCCTGTCGCATGCCGCCACCGAAAAGCTTGCGCACCCTCCGGGCTTCTCTGATAAACTCCCTCGAGCCCAGCACCATCGACCCTACCGGTGCCCCCAAGCCCTTGGAAAGGCAGAACATCACACAATCCATTCCTGCGGTTAGTTCGGCAACCTCCTTACTCAAAGCCACTGCGGCGTTGAAAATGCGGGCGCCGTCCAGGTGTACTGGTATATTGTTTTTCCGGGCCAGGGCCACGATTTGTTTCATTCTTTTTTCAGGGAAAATCCGCCCACCAGCGATATTAGCCGTATTTTCCAGACTGATACAGCCCGTGGGCGCAACATAATAGAGCGGGGGGTGAATCGCCTCTTCGACCTGCTCGGGAAACGGAGCGCCCTGGGGGCCATCCACTACCCGCGGGGTCAGGCCGGAAAGTACGGCCATTGAGGAAAGCTCGTAGTTGTACACATGGCTCAGGCGGTCGCAGATCACCTCCGAACCCGGCCGGGTCAGCACCTCCAGGCAGACAGCGTTTCCCATAGAACCAGTAGGTACAAACAAGGCCGCCTCCCGGGCAAACATCTCCGCGGTCTTTTCCTCGAGAGCATTGACAGTCGGGTCTTCGGAGTAAACATCATCCCCCACTTCCGCTTCATACATCGCTTTGCGCATCGGTTCAGTGGGTTTTGTCACGGTGTCGCTTCTCAGGTCGATCCAACTATCCATCTCAGGCTCCTTTTGGTTTCACAACAGGGTTCGCGTAACAGTAAAGACAGCCGCAGAGACAGGGATGCTCCCGGTAGCTGCCCACATCCACGCTCTGGTGGCAGAGGCATCCGGCAGCTTTTCGCTGACCCATGTCCTGTTTGCCGCTCAAATTCGCCCCGTAAAGCCGGCAAATAAGATCATGGTCGATACAGCGGCCCGGGGCCAGGTTTTCTGTTTTCACATCGCCAAGACCGGCTTCACAGCATGTGAAAAGCTTGATTGCGTATCCAGCAGCGCGTTCGGCCATCCAAGCGGCGGTTTCGATCAGGCGCGGTGTGTCCGGATAAAGAAAGCGGAAGCCCGGCAAATGTTTTTCGCGCTCGGCTATTTTCCGGTAGGGGTCCATGAAAGAAATCGTGCAGCTCTGGATTCCCAATCCTACGGCAAACTCGCACAGAGTCTCAAAAGAGCTGAGGTTATTTCGCTCTACCCCATCGGCACAGTAGAACACTACCGGATCGAACCTCCAGCGCACGGCCCTTGCTCCGTAGATTGTCGCCAGAGCGCGCATCTGTTCTTTCCGCTCATCCAGGGGAGGAGCGCCGGGCTCGAGCAGAGAGTTCCCGCTGTTGAGCGTAAAATTAAAAACAGCGGGCCAGCCTGACAACTCTTTAACTTTTTTCAGCAAGGGGGCGAAGTTTTTCGACCAGAAAACAATGGCACCGACCGAACTTTTCGATACCACGACTGTGCGGATTGTGCCGCTGTAGGGATTGGTTAATTTGAAAGATCCAAGCTTGAGGCGGTGGAGGAACCAGTCCAGGTAGAAAGCGGGTATATCGGTGCGGCGGCTTGCGGAGATAACTTTTTGCATTATCAACCTGATATTAAAAAATCGCTCCGGTGCGAGGAACGATTCCTTGTAATTATAAGCTTCTATGTATAGATTTGTAATCCGTAACGCCCGTTTGGGGGTAATTTCAGCGTTTGCCGATGGTCGAACCTCTGAACCCCTGCCGGCTGGCGCGATACTCCCGGTAGGTGATAATTCTTTCCCGGTAGCTGTACCTCGACTGCCGGCCATAGGACCTTCTGCCCGGCGTGCGGGATGGGGCGGGAATGTTTGCTCGAATCCTGCTCCCCCTGAACCAGGCGCGACCAGTCAAGCTGGTGCGCTGGCCGTAAAAACCAGAACGGTAGAAACTTCTGGATTCAAAGATCCTGCGCGCTCCGATGAACCGGAAACTGCGCTGGTCTGCTTTGAATTGCGGCCTGCTGTAAGTGTAATAACGGTAAAGTTTACCGGGAGACTGAAGGGAAATCCTGCTTTCAGCAAGCGCTGTACCGGTAATAGCTGCCAGAGTGCAAGCTGAGAGCAATAATAGAGTTCGCATTAGCTTTGAGTTAATATTACGCATGAACACTCCCTACTTTAACATACTAGCCGGTTTCAGGAAGTCAAGGCTATCTCTGATGTTAATCCTTTTCTGTCCTGCCTTTTTCCTGGTAACTCAAGCGGCACCGGCTCAGGATACCGATTCTGAGAGCATCCTTGAGGAGCAGCTTCCTCCTGGTTTCATGGATTCGGTTAAAGCTATCGCGGCGGATAGCACACCTGAAAAAGTCAAATCTCCCGGAGGGGCGGTGCTTCGCAGTCTTGCCCTGCCGGGGTGGGGACACTTCTATACCGGCCACAAAGTGCGGGGCAGCCTGACAGCGGTACTGGAAAGTGCTTTCTTCGCTGGAGCGTTTGTCAAGTATCGTGACCGCAACAGACTGAAAGACCAATTGAGCAAGCTTGAAAGCGAACGAGGTAGCGACTGGCCGTTAGACGACCCCGAAAGGGTGGCACTCAACGCGAGGATAAAAAGCGCGGGCCAGAAAGGAGGAGATTACCTGGCCTACGGCCTGACAACCCTTCTGCTGAGCATGATCGACTCCTATGTCAGCGCCCACCTCTACCGCTTCGAGCGCAACTTTCAGGTATCTCTGGGCCAACAGATCGCACTATCGATACGTTTCTAGGCCTCCTCCAGGCTCAGGCTGTTTCAGGCGACCGATCCAGACTAAAGATTACCGAAGAATTGATCTGAACTGGATTAATTCAATCAAAGGTTTAATAAGATTTGGCAAAAAAATAACGTTCATACCTTGACTTTATTATTAATACCCTTAATTTTAATTAGATTTTTAAAAAATTCCTTCCACTTTCGGAACACGATCTTGGTCATCGTTTTTTTATCTTATTAAACTTCTTCAGGATTATTAATGGATATCCCAATTTTCCAAACATCAGCCGGAGTCGTGAAATGCATTTGAAAATTGGGCAAGTTGCACAATTGGTCAGTCTTTCGATCAAGCGGATTCGCGAATATGAAAAAGAAGGCCTTGTGAAACCGCTCCGTGGCAAAACCAGTAACCAGAGAATGTACGGATCTCTTGAAATTGGGCGGATCATACAGACAAAAAAATTGATTCACGAAAGGGGCCTGACCCTTGCCGGAATCAAAATGCTGCTCAATCTTGCCCCGTGCTGGATAATTTTCGATTGTAAGGATCCGAAATCCTGTCCTTCTTACAAAAACCCGCACGCCCTCTGTTTCGAATTAAAAGAAAAAACAAGCAAAGAAAATACGTGTGCAGGGGATTGTAAAATATGCCCGGTTTACATGACACGGGCAGACAAGATCCAGCCTCTTTTCCCTGAAATCTCGGAGAAAGAAAAAAGCAACCTCGGATTAACCTAGTCCCCATAACCGCGGACGGATCTTTGTGGGGGGATGGAAGCTGACAAAAACTTCCATCCCCCCTTTTTTATATTATTTCTATATAGATAGACTTAAATTTTTCAAGATAGTGTATTCGATTCTTA
>JAUVUV010000291.1 GCA_030604975.1 Candidatus Glassiibacteriota bacterium
GCGGTATTTCGGTTCAGGCCGGCTGGATAAACAACCCGGGTGGCGCGCGTTCGAGATTCCCGGTAAAAATTCACAAGATCTGGTATCTGAAATCGCCGAAGACCGGCGTGTGGTACCCTGAGGTCGCCGTACCCCTTGACGGGGTTTTCAGCGTGCCGGATGTGGAAAACAGGATTGCCGGGCAGCGCAACCAGGCTCTTCTTGTGGAGTTCTACGTCCCGCGCGCCAGCCGCCCGGGCAACTACAGCGGCAGAATAGTGGTCGGCGCCAGGGGCCTGCTGGCCAGAAATATCAGCGTAAAGATCAACGTGCACGAGGCGATGCTGCCGGAAAAACTTCCCTTTATCAGTGAGATGAATGTCTACTCGCCGGTAGGAGGCCAGTACGGACTGGACAACAGATCGGATGAGTATTTCGAGCTTGAGGAGAAGTACTACCGCATGGCCCATGAGCATCTCTGCGCGATCAACCAGCTGCCCTATTCCCAGACCGGGACGATCAAGGATGTTGGTGCTCCGGAACTTGAGGGCGGGGGGGAGTTGATGAGAATTTCCGACTGGGCGCGCTGGGACAGGCGGTTTGGCCGCTATCTCGACGGCAGCGCGTTTACCGGAATGGACAGGGAGGTTCCGATAGCTGTGATGTACCTGCCGTTCTTTGAGAACTGGCCTGCCAGCCTGAATAAATACTACCGTTTCACCCCAACCGATACCTCCTATGTCGGGATGGTCAACGAACATGCGCTGGTAGCGCCGCCTACCGAGAAGGCATTCGACCCGGCCTACGAACAGGAATGGATAGGAGTGCTGAAACAGTTCGCCGAACATTTCCGCGAAAAGGGGTGGACCGGAACCGAATTTCAGGTCTACCTGAACAACAAGTACTACTGGAAACGCACGGACAGAAATTTTTCCGGCAGCGGAATCTCCTGGTGGCTGCTCGATGAGCCTTACCACTGGGATGATTTCAAGGCGATCGGCTGGTTCGGCAGGCTGTTCATGAAAGCGGTGGGAGATGTGCGGGACATTGATATGCGCTACAGGATCGATGTCAGCCGCCCGCACCTTCAGTTCGGCCTTTGGGACGGACTGAGAAGCGTGAGCTATGTGAGCGGATACTTTTATGTGAAAAACGCCTACCTGCGCTGGCGAAAGGAGAAATTCGGCGAGAAAATCCGCGGCTACGGCTCTTTCAACAATCTGGAGGTGACAAACCTCACGGCCACTGCCTGGCCGCTGAAAGTATATCTGAACGGCGGTGACGGCCTGTTGCCCTGGCAGACAATCGCCAGCGATACAAATTACGAGAGTTTCCAGAACACAGCCATATTTTACCCTGGCATGCGTTTCGGCATCCAGGGGCCGGTGGCGAGCCTCAGGCTCAAGGCTCTGCGCCAGGGCACCGAGGATGTGATCCTGCTCCACATGCTGGCAGAGCGCGAAGGATGGGCTCCGGAGCAGGCAGCAGTGGCGGTGGCAAGCAGGGTGGACCTGGCAGCAGAGACAATCAGCGAGTTTTTCGATGACGCAGGCAGGGTTACTTTCGGCACTCTCAAACCCGAACAACTCGCAGCCCTGCGCAGAAACCTCCTGCGTAGCCTGGACAGGTGAGAACAATCCAATTCTTAAATTTTTGTTAGGAAAAGGCTGGTGTAATGTCCCATAATTAAAGGAATATTTAATGCGTCTCGACAAATCCCCCGCGATCCCCCTTTTTCAAAGGGGGAGGAATTCGTGCTCGTTCCCAAGCAATTTAATTAAGCCAAAGACAATGCTTTCATTCCCCCCTTTCGTAAAGGGGGGTCAGGGGGGATTTAAGGCCATGGAGCTATAATCCTAGAAAAAGCATTTAATTTTTTGTTAATCTATTTCCGGGACACCACAATAGGAAGTAGGTAGCGTTATAACATATTGAAACTTAAAACAATGCAAGAATCAGATCTAATTGTGAAAATGTTGTCGAATTGTCTAAAAGGTATTAGATTTCTCCCCCGAACGTATCGATTTTCTGAAGAAGATTGACTGGGTTAGGCGGTAAGGCAAATCTTTAATCAGGAGCGACAGCGAGAAGGGAGAACATGGTAGCGGATAATAACTCCACCGGTTGGCGAAGAAATCTGCGCCTTTTTATATTATTCCTGCTCTTTCTCTATCTTTTTCTTCTCAGCATCCAGTTGATGGGTGCTGCCTTCAAGCTATTCGGCAAGGGTTTTGCCGAAACCCTGCTCAGCACCACCTCTGATCCTTTTACCGGCCTGTTCATCGGGATTCTGGCCACGGCACTGACCCAGAGTTCATCCTTAACCACTGCGATTGTCGTGGGTTTGGTAGCAAGTGGAAGCCTTAGCATTCACAATGCTATCCCGGTTGTGATGGGTGCGAATATTGGAACCACAGTGACCAACACGATTGTCTCGCTCGGACATATCAACCGCAAAGAGGAATTCCGCCGCGCCTTCTCGGCTTCCATTATCCACGACACATTCAATATCCTGAGTGTTTCAATACTTTTTCCTTTACAGTATTTTACTAATTTCCTGGAACGTATTGCTGTTTTTTTCGAGGAACTGCTGATCGATACCGGCAGTATGACTTTTGCCAGCCCGCTTAAATTAATCACCGGCCCGGTTGCCGACAGCATTACCGGCCTTGTGGAGCGAAGCATCGAAAATCATACGTACGCAGCGGCGTTCACTCTGTTTGTCGCCCTGGTCTTGCTTTTTGTTTCCCTGCGCTATATGGTGCGTTATATGAAGGCCCTGATCATGATGCGGGCCGAGGTGATTTTCGAGCAGACCATTTTTAAAACTCCCTATCACGGATTTCTATTCGGACTGCTGCTGACTGCCCTGGTCCAGAGTTCTTCGGCAACAACAAGTCTCATGGTGCCGATTGCCGGGGCTGGTATGATAAGGCTGGAAAGGGTTTTTCCCTATACCATGGGGGCGAATGTCGGCACCACGGTTACCGCGTTGATGGCGGCCCTGGCTACGGGCAACGCGAGTGCGCTGGCAGTTGCCATGTCGCACCTGATGTTCAATATCTGTGGGATCGGTATTTTCTGGTGGATACAGTTCATTCCAATCTGGATCGCGAAGAAAATGGCAGGGCTTACTATGAGAAACAGGGCGTATGCTATTTATTTTGTACTCCTGATCTTTTTCGTAATACCCCTAACTGTAATTTTCCTGATGAGGTGAACTCATGTTTAAAGCATTGATACAATGGTTCAAGGTGGGAAACCTTCTGGCTCAGGCAAATGAACAGGTCGTCGAAATGCTCAAAGAGGATTTGAGTCTATTCCGGGACTCGATAAAACTGCTCTGGACAGAGGGGGGTATCTCGATAGAGGAAATCAGGGAGCGGGACCACCAGATAAACCGCCATGTGCGTGATGTGAGAAAGAAGGTGCTGACTCACCTTGCTTTCAGCGGTTCGAGCGGGATGGAAACCGCCCTGGTGCTGATCAGCATAGTCGTCGATATCGAACGTATCGGTGACCACACCAAGGATATCGGGTACCTGACCACGGATTATCCGGGCAAGTTCAAGGCCGGAGAATTCGAGAATGGACTCAAGAAATTTGAAAGCCTCCTGATAGAGCGCCTTCAGATATTAATCGATATTTTTGAAAGTGGCGACCATATCAGGGAAAAGGCCAGCCAACTGACAAGGACGCACCCGGATATTAACAGCCAGTTCCGAGATATGATCTCGAGTTTGATAATGAAAGAAGATGTGAGCCTTACTTCCTCCCAGAGTGCGATACTCACACTCTACATGCGCTACCTTCGGAGAGTGGAAGGCCACATTTTCAATATCGCCTCTGCCGAGGTCAATCCTTTCCACAGGATCGGCTTCAAGAAGAAAAAAAAGAAAGCTGAATAAGTATTTACACAGTTTCTCGGCTGCTTGAACCTGATGCGGTTGAACTTTGGTTTCGGTCGGAGGGAGGGAGGGATTTACAATTTGAATCAGGCTGTCGGCAGCCAGGCCATGAATTTCGAGCCTTTTACGAGTGCGCTTTCCACTTCGATCCTGCCACCCCTATGCAGCAAGCTGTTCGGTCTCCCGGTATGAAGAAGCTCTGAGAGGAATTTTTCGGCTTCTTTCATATTCTGCTTCGCCGCGCTGCTAAGACCTTCAC
>JAUVUV010000024.1 GCA_030604975.1 Candidatus Glassiibacteriota bacterium
GATCGATTTTATTATGTACTTGACCCAGGGCTGAATAACCAGGAGCCTTGGTTCTGGCGCAGTGATCGTGGCAAGTTGGATAAGCGGCATCTTTGATCCGTAAGCATCGATATGGAGGTTTTCAATCAGGGCCGGAGATGCCTTGCCAGTGCGTATACTCGCCATTTCGTGACGAATCCCTTCAATGGCCTGCTCCATCTTCTGAGTGGCCGTATTCAAGACTCCCTCAATCATGATGCCGCCTCCACAATGGTACCAATGGTTTCACCGGCGATTATTCGGGAAAGAGCGTTTTTCTTTCCCATATCAAATACCAGAATAGGCAATTTATTATTCATACAGAGGGTAATTGCGGTGGTATCCATGACTTTGATTTCTTTCTGGAGAACTTCCAGGTAGGTCAGTCTGGGGATAAACTTGGCTTGTTTCTCGACCGTAGGGTCGGCGGTGTAAATTCCGTCGACTTTGGTAGCTTTAAGAATTATCTGGCTTTCGGTTTCGATTGCCCGCAAAACAGCCGCAGTATCGGTAGAAAAGTATGGGCTGCCGGTACCGCCGGCGAAGATAACCACCCTGCCTTTTTCCAGGTGTCTGATCGCGCGGCGGCGAATGTAGGGCTCAGCGAGCTGTTCCATACGGATAGCGGTCATTACCCGCGTAGCGAGGCCGCGGCTTTCAAGAATGTTCTGCACGGCGAGGGCATTGATCACAGTGGCCAGCATGCCCATATAATCGGCCGACACCCTGTCGATACCATGCTCAGTGGCGAGTGTGCCGCGGATAATATTTCCGCCGCCGATAACCAGTCCGAGCTGGACACCAATTTTATGCGCCTTGCAGATGTCATCGAACAGAGGGTCAAGGCGGGAGGGGGTGATTTCCTGGCTGCCCTCGCCAGAAAGGGCTTCGCCGCTTAGCTTGAGAAGAACTCTGGTGTACTTTATATCGGACATCTGATATTATCTGGCCACAGTTGGAATCGGGCCAGTAAAGGGTGCGTGCCCCGATAAAGGAAAGAAAGCTACTGACCCAGTTGGAAGCGGGCAAAACGGCGGACTTGAATGTTCTCACCGACTTTTACCGCCGTCTCCTGCACTAACCGGCCGATCGAGGCGTCGGGGTTTTTGATAAAGGCTTGCTCTAACAGGCAAACTTCCTGATAGTATTTTTCCAGGCGTCCATCAACTATTTTGTCCAGTACTTTTTCCGGTTTGCCACTCTGGGCAGCCTGTTCGCGGTAAATCTCCTTTTCCTTTTCGACTAAATCAGTTGGAACTTCTTTACGGATGATAAAATCCGGATCAGTGGCTGCGATATGCATGGCTATATCCTTGGCCAGCTGCTGGAATTCATCGGTCCGGGCTACGAAATCCGTTTCGCAGTTGAGTTCCACCAGCACACCGATCTTGCCGCCCGTGTGAATATAAGAATGGATAAGACCCTCGCGGGTTTCGCGGTCTTGTCGCTTGGCAGCCCTCATTGCTCCTGTTTTGCGAAGAATCTCAGTGGCTTTTGCCGGATCTCCGTTCGCTTCGGTAAGAGCCCTTTTGCAATCCATCATACCGACACCGGTGGCTTTACGCAGGGCTTGTACACTGGCTGCTGGAATTCCCATATATGCCCCTTAAAAGCAATCTTGATACCTGTAACCTTCTATCCAATTCGAATGACTAACCAGCTAACCGGAATAATCCAATAGCAGGGAATACAGCCTTTTGCCGGGAACCAATCTTAGTTTCCGCGGGCTGGCTGGTCTAGATTCCTTATCCTCCGCTGTTTTTTTCTTTCTTTGCCGATGCCGAGGCCTTTTCAGCTTTGCCAGTGGATGTCTTCTTGGTGCTGCCCGCAGGTTTTTCTTCCTTGATAGCTTTCTGGTTTTTCACACCGGCAGGTTTAGTCTCCTTAGCGGCGGTTTTCTTTTCAGCAGCGGCTTTTTTCGTTTCCTTGGCAGGCTTCCTGGCTTTTTCCTCTGACTTCTTGGTTTTTTCGCCAGCCTTCCTGGGAACTCCGAAGGCCTTTTTTACCTTACCATCGGCTTCTTTTTTCTTCTCACCGGCAGGCTCGGCCTTCTTTTTTTGGCCTTCATCCTTGGCTTCCTTTGCAGCACTCATTGCGGCTACTTCCTCCGCATGTCTCTTTCTGCGTGGACGGCGTCTGGGACGGGAACGTCTCGGCTGTTCCCGTTCTTTCCGCTCCCGGATTTCCACTTTGACTTCCTCACCCTCAGCCTCTTTCTCTTTTTCACTGTCAATTCTTTCAGCCATCTTCGCTTTGCCCTCAAGCACTGCATCGGCGATAGTCTGAGTAATCATCCTAACCGAACGGATGGCATCATCGTTACCTGCCACAGGGTAGGTGATTTTTTCCGGATCGGCGTTTGTATCGATCAGGGCAATAAGCGGTATCTTCAGCTTGTTCGCCTCGGCAACGGCAATTTTTTCTTTCTGCGTATCGACAACAAACATCGCATCGGGGATATCAGCCAGCAGCTTGATCCCGTCCAAGGTCTTCTGGAGTTTCTGCATTTCTCTTTGGAGCGAAAGGGCTTCTTTTTTTGTCCTCAACTCGAATTCACCTTCGTCCCTCATCCTTTCCAGTTCCCTGAGCCTGCGGATGTTCTTCTTGATGGTCTGGAAGTTGGTGATCATTCCCCCCAGCCAGCGTTCGTTCACGTAGTACATCCCGCAACGGACAGCCTCATCTTTGATAATATCACGCAATTGTTTTTTGGTACCGACAAAAAGGATATTCCCGCCCTTTTCCGCAATCTCCCGTACCTTGCCTGAGGCTTTTTCCAAGTGGTTTAAAGTCTTTTTCAGGTCTATGATATGGATACCATTGCGCTCGGCGAAAATAAACTTCTTCATTTTCGGGTTCCAGCGCCGAGTCTGGTGACCAAAATGCACACCGGATTCCAATAAATTCTGGATGGTTGGAAATGCCATCTAGACTCCTTCAGGAGATATTAATTCCCGCAAACTTAATGATAAATGCGATATCTGAATTCGAACCAATCGACTGTAAAATTAACCCACGAAGATTAGCGTTTCGAGAACTGGAAACGCTTTCGCGCCTTGGGCTGCCCGTACTTTTTGCGTTCAACCATACGCGGATCGCGTGTCAACAGGCCCATTCTGCGCAAGGGTGGGCGATGAGATTCATCCATGGCAACGAGAGCCCGGGCCACGGCGAGTCTAATCGCCCCGGCCTGGCCGGAATGTCCTCCGCCCTTGACATTTACTTTAACTTTGTAGTGGCCGAGAGTCTCGGTGGCAACGAATGGCTGCTCCACAAGCTGGACGTGACAAGCCCGGCAAAAGTATTCATTCAGGTTCTGTCCGTTGACTTCCCATTCGCCCTTCCCGCTTGAAAGATAAATCCGTGCAATACTGGTCTTGCGCCGTCCAAGTGAATGGACCGTTTTGCTTTCCTTTTCCAACTTGTATCCTCCTTAACGGTCTGCCCAATGAACGGTTTTGCTTTCAGGACGGACCTGGTCTGTCTTTAAATCTCCAATAGTTCCGGCTTCTGCGCTTCGTGGGGGTGATCAGGGCCGGCATATACTTTCATCTTTTTCAACTGGTGGCGCCCCAGACTATTGTGCGGCAGCATGCCCCTGACTGCATGCCGGATCACTTTTTCCGGTTTTTCGGAAAGCATCTTGTCCAGGCGAACCATCTTGACACCCCCGGGGTAGCCCGTGTGACGGAAATAATACTTTTGCTCAAGTTTCTTGCCTGTCAGGCGAACTTTTTCCGCGTTAATTACGATTACGAAATCGCCCACATCGAGGTGCCGGGTAATATATGGCTTGTGCTTACCCATCAGCAGCCGGGAAATCTCCGAGGCCAGACGTCCCAGAATCCTATCCGTGGCATCAACCACGTACCATTTTTTCTCGATATCCTTACCTTTTGTCGCATAAGTTTGCATCTGACTACCACCCAGGCCCCAAAAGCCTAATTTCTGTATTTTATTAACCGGCTCATTTACCGGAGAATTGCGCAAATGCCCCAGGGACAAAACTCTGCAAATTTCCGGCATCTGAAAAAGAATAGGAAAACTAATAATTAAAAAAGTTATTGTCAATATTATTCTATATCGTTTCTTACCTTCTGCGTGGAGGGGCAATCCATTTCTCAAATGCCGAAAGAGAAAACACCACCCTGAAAACTCTCTCCTCCGGATAATTCTCCAGATCAGTATTGCGCTTGAGATACTCGAATGCTATGTCTGCCAGCCCGTTACTGTTGCCGAAATACCTGCCGGTGCCGAAACTGAACGAGGTTTCGGTTATACCTGAGCCAGAGATTTTGTAGGGGTAAGTCGCCCGGGAAAAACCCAGCCGGAGGGGAAATTTACGGTACAGCGGAGGGTTTTCCTCAGCTGCCGGTAAAAGCTCGAAGCCGATACAGTATCTCCACTGATTGGCTGCCGCTGCCGGCTGCTCGAGATCCAGGTCGCTGTTTTTCCAGCCCTCGTACTCTATGTCGGCCCCGATCACGATTTGCCGCGTTATCCGCTTTGAAAAACCAAGCCTCCAGGAGAGCGGATACTTGAGTCTGTGTGTTTCCTCATACGAATAACCACTGAGAAATTTGCTTTTCAATTCCACATCGGCTGTTTTCGGCATCGTAATCGAGAAACCCACGTTCGTTCCCCTGATAGAGGCCAACACCCCGAACGTGGGCCTGACAAATGAATACCGAGTGTCATAGTTCTCCTGGCTGTTGACCAGGTTTTCATTCGAGAAATCAAGCAGCCTTCCTCTTTTGGCTCCGCCGAACATCCAGTCGACTCCCAGGCCGAAAGCCAGGTTATTACCCACTGTGCGGGCGACAGTGAAGCGGCTGACATAAAGGCCGCCTTCAGATGAAAGTGTGCGGCTGATTTCACCTGGAAAAAAGTCGGGATTAAGGCTGTCGGAATACTCCCAGGTGAGATCTCTCCACTGGCGGATTCCCCAGGAAAGGACAAACTTCTTAAAGCTTGGGAATATTCCCCGGAATGCCAGGAACTCTGTGGAGCGGAGATTAAGATTTCCACCGGGGTCTTTCAATGAACGGTAATCCTGCGCGATAACACCGTTGAAACCTGCGCGCCAGAAATTCACCGTGCGGGCCGGGTTGCTGAATGTGAAATCCTCCCCTGGAATCGCCGCGCTGATGCCTCCCAGCGCGCGGCTTCTGGCGTCCCCCGGAGCTACCGGAATACCCAGATGAGGCGCGGCAAACATGGAATCCGCATGAAGATAACCGGCAGTTGAACTCAAACAAACCAGAAAAACTGCCACTGACCAGATCATTCCGTTTTCAGAAATGCGTGGAAGTATGTGTTTTAAAAGTTTCAACATCACTCCTTACCAGCTTTTGAGGCAATTTTTATTTTCCCGGTTTCGCCGCTTCCGGTGCATCCGTATAGACCAGTTTAAGATACGGCCGCCGCTGGATATCTTGCGCCTCAGGCGGATAAATTCCCAGGAAACCTGCAACATTGATTCTGCTGAAACTCGAAAGGACAATATAATTTGGACCAGTGTGTCCAGGCCCTTCCAGGATCAATCTCTGAAAGGCCAGGGTGACATCCATAATAATGGACGAATCAGCCATGCCTACCCCTCGGACCTCGCCGAGGAAAAGCTCCTCCGGTGGAACGAAAGACAATTCATGGGCCGTATGTACCCCCACATGGAAGCTGTCCACAATCGCCCTGCCGGCTATCCAGAGGTGAAGCTGTGCCTGGTTTACCATGGCCAGGGGCGGTAAGGCGCTCAGATCATAGGCGAAAAAGACCTGGCTTGAGGGAAGTTCCCCTACTATCAGGTACTCATCCCCATTGGTGGTTCCGTCGAACTGGGCAATTGTGGCGTCCTTTAAGGCCCTGCGCTCAAGAAGGCTTTGAGTTGTTCCGCCGCTCAGCTTGTAGATCAGATCAAGTCGCGAGGCCACGGGCTGGGTCGGGCTGTACTCCCTGGCGACAAGGCCCAGGTAAGAATTCTGATTGTCGGCGAGGATAATAAACGGCAGGTCTATCACGCCAGTGGAGAGGTAATCGTTCAAGGCATTCTTGTCCAGCTCCACGACGACCGTATCCACTCTGTTTCCTTCAAAAGAAGCGCTTCCCAGCGGCTCGCTGATGAAATCGCCGCCGGGAGTACTCCAGGGCTGGCCATCCGAAGCACGTTGGTATGTCACCTCGGTTTCTTCGAAATTCCTCTCAAGCATGTGCACCGAGAGATTTATCGGCAACTCTCCACTCACGCCCAAAACGTAAAGGTGAAGGACTCCGGAGACAATTTCTGCGTCCTCTGGCAGGTCGATGCGGAAATCGAGCGCGGAACGCATCAGAAAATCACTTCTGCGGCCTACGAAAACCCGGGTCATGTCGCCTTTATTGAGCGGTGCGCTGGCTACCTCTGTTATTTCAAGAGCCTGGTGGAATTCTTTCTCTTCCGGCAGTCCGCCGATCACATCCGAGGGAAGCAGAACAAACCCTGAGGTGTTCCGGGTAGTTTCCGTGCAACCGGATAATAGGGATAGAATAAAGAAGAGAAAAAATACCGGCAAGTATATGAAATTAATAAAGTTATGCACTCTGTTATTCTTTTTAAATTTCAATTCAGACAAGAATCTTACCCTGCAAGGAAGATTAAAAAAATTCCTCCTTAAGACGGAAAGGAGGAACCGTAACAGAACAAGATATCTGTAAAACAAATATTAATATAATAAAGAAATCTAAAATAGAAAGGATTAAGCAGTTATTATCCGCGGAGCTTTCCTGTTACGGATGGGTTTTTAATATATCACTCTGCGGCTCTCACGTAAAGTAATCGTAAATCGGCCAGAGATTTCTGGAGCACCTGGTTGTCTTCCTCGCTCAGGTTGCCCTTGGTTTTCTCTTCGAGCACGCCGAGAAGGTCAATCGTGAAGCGGGCCAATTCGAGGTTTTCAGTCCTTTTGTTCTCCAACTCCTTGTTTCCGGCTGCCTCAAGATAGCCCACTGCGCTGCCGCTTAACATCATTACAACAGTCAGGAAAGAAGGTTCCATCGGCACGTGATTTTTTTTATCTTTTTCGGCCATTATTGTATCATCCCGGTCACTTAATCGAAAAGCCTGCGAAACCCAGGAAAGCGATCGACATCAGCCCTGCACATACCAGTGCAATCGGCACCCCGCGCAAGCTTTCGGGGACCTGTCCCAGCTCCAGCCGCTCCCTGATCCCGGCCATCAAAACCAGGGCCAGGGTAAAGCCGATCCCGGCCGAGAGACCCTGCACCAGGGACTCGATCAATGTCAGTTCATCCTCGATATTGAGTATGGCCACACCCAGAATGGCGCAGTTGGTGGTGATCAGCGGCAGAAATATGCCGAGTGCCTGGTAGAGCGCCGGAACAGTTTTGTTCATCACCATCTCGACAAACTGTACCAGGCTGGCGATGACAAGGATAAAGACTATCGTGCGCAGGTAGGTAATGCCGTAGGGAACGAGTACCAACTGGTAGATCGGCCAGGTGACAAAGGAAGCGATGGTCATCACGAAAATCACCGCCATGCCCATGCCGAAAGCGCTGTTGAGGTTCCGGCTTACCCCCAGAAACGGGCAGAGACCCAGAAAGCGTGAGAGCACGAAATTATTAATAAAAATCGTGCTGATTACTATCACAAACAGGGAATCGATATTCATCTCCCGCCTCTTCCCGAATCCAGAAGATTAAACCATGCAATCAACAGGCCGTAGACGATGAAACCTCCGGGCGGCAGGATAAGGAGCAGAACTGGGCGATAGCTTTCAGGAGTTAGAACAAACCCGCAGATTGTACCGGAGCCGAGAATCTCGCGCACTGAGCCGAGAATGCAGAGCGCCAGGGTGAAACCAAGCCCCATGCCTGCGGCATCCAGAAGCGATCTACCGAGGCTGTTCTTGCTGGCAAAAGCCTCTGCCCTTCCCAGAATAAGGCAATTTACCACGATAAGCGGGATAAAAATTCCCAGCGCTTTATGCAGGTCAGGAGTAAAACCATGCATCACCAGGTCCACAATAGTAACAAAACTGGCGATAACCACGATAAAAGAGGGGATGCGGATCTTTGCCGGTATAGCTTTGCGAACCAGGGAAACCACGAAGTTGGAGCCCAGAAGAACGCTCATGGTGGCCAGGCCCATCCCCAGCCCGTTTCTCAGAGAAGTCGTCACTGCCAGCGCCGGGCACAGGCCGAGTACCAGTCTGAACAGCGGGACATCCTCCCATAAACCGCGGATAAATATTTTCCAGGCCGACAAGTCAGAGCTCCTTGCTGGTTTATTGGATAACTTTTTGAAGTTTTTCGACTGCTTCGCGCACCGAGTTTGTCACGGCTTCCGAACTGATCGTAGCACCGGTAATCGCCTCGATTCTCTCGGGATCGGGCGTGCGGACAACCTCGAGATATTCCAGGGTCTTGCCCCTGAACTGTTCTTGGAACCAGGGGGCGTCATCCCCTTTCCTTACCTCTTCGATCCGGGTGCCCAGACCCGGGGTTTCCAGCTGAAAAGCGATCTTGATACCGGTTATATTCATCTCGCTGTCCACACCGACCACCGTGCGGATCCTGCTCGAATACCCCTTGCCGAGAGCCAGGGCGATATAGCCTACCGGTTCTCCGCTGGCGGAACTGTCCGCCCAGCCATGGTAGAAAACGAATCCGTCGTCAGTGGTATCGGCTTTAAAAACGACCGCTTCCGGCAGGGCGGTCCGTCTGGCCGCTGCCTCCCGTGCGCTCTCCACCTGGGCGATCCTGTCACGAGTGAGCATGTAGACATTGGAAAGCGCTGTAGCCGCAATCCCGGTAATCAGGGTGAGCATTCCTGTCAATTTTAAAATCTCGCTCACGGTCAGCTTCCTCCGTAAATCTTCGGCTTGGTGTAGAGATCGATCAGAGGCGTGGCTGTGTTCATCAGCAGGATCGCGTAGGATACTCCCTCAGGATAGCCTCCCTTGAGCCTGATCAACATGGTAAAAATTCCGCAGCCCACGGCAAAAATCCATTTCCCCTTGCGAGTAATCGGTGAGGTGACCATGTCCGTGGCCATGAAAAATGCGCCAAGCAGGAGGCCGCCGCTTAAAACGTGAAAGCCCACGTTACCGGTAAAATAGCCCTCCGGACCGCCGAAAACCCACGCCAGCACTGCCACGGTACCGATATAACCCACCGGCACCCGCCAGTCGATATAACTCCTGGTCAGCAGTAAAATTCCGCCAAGGATCAGCAGTGCAGCCGAAGTTTCGCCGATTACCCCGCCGACCCTGCCCCAAAAAAGCGCTCCGTAATAATCGGCGTTCGCCATCTGTTCGAGCACTCGGCGCGCACTTTCCACCTGGGCCGCCGAAACCGATTCCGCCTTTTCGAATATGGGGATGATGGTATTTTTGATAAGCTGAAGTGGGGTAGCCTGGGTGATGCCGTCAAGCTCCACGCCGCTCAAGCTGCCTCCACGAGGCGCGGGAAATTCTGTGCTCGAGATCATGGTCGTGGGCCAGGAAGCAAGCAGAAAGGCCCGGGCGGCAAGTGCCGGGTTCCAGATATTGTAACCGATCCCGCCGAAAAGCTCCTTGACAATGGCAATGGCGAAGGCACTGCCCAGAACAGCCATCCACCAGGGAGCATTTGCTGGAAGGTTGAAAGCCAGCAGAATCCCGGTCACAACTGCCGAACAGTTATTTACTGTCACCGGGACACCTCTCAATTTCTGGCATAATGCCTCTGTTCCCACTGCTGAAGCTACTGCCAGAACGATCAAAACAAGCGCGTGAGCTCCGAAAAAATAAACCGCGCCGACAGCGGCCGGAACCAGGGAAATCACCACTGTCAGCATTATCCTGGGGATAGATTCGTTGGTGAAGATATGCGGTGAACTGGAAACTTTTAAGGTCATCGCCATTAAATCAGGCTGTAGTTTAAGCAGAGCGGGGCATTCCCTGCTCCTTCAACTATCTTTAAATTTTATATTTTGAGGAAACGCAAGAAAAAAATTGCCGGATCATTTATTTTTCTTTTGGTCTTCACTGATCACCGTATACTTGCCGTACCTTATCAATTGTACCAGGTTGCGTCCCGCCGGACAAAGGTAGCCGCAAGCGCCGCATTCGATGCAATCCTTGACAGAGTATTCACGGCATTTATCCCAGCGTTCGTTTTCGGCAAAAAGAGCCAGTTCGCAAGGTATCAACCGTACCGGGCAGGTGTCCACGCAGCTGCCGCAGCGTATGCAGGGCTGGTGAATGGCCACCGGAACCGGATCGGATAACAGCACCAAGCCGTTCGTTCCTTTAATGACTGGGACATCCAGCGAGGGCAGCGCAATGCCCATCATCGGACCTCCCATAATCGCCTTACCCAGGTTCCCGGGCATCTCCCCCTCGACCTGTTTGATCACCTCCTCTACCATGGTGCCGAGCCGAACCTTGTAGTTGCCGGGATTGGCTACCGCGGAACCGGTGAGGGTAACCACCTTTTCAATCAGCGGCCTGCCTTCCGTGACCGCTTCGTAAACAGCAAGCACTGTGGAAACGTTCTGCACCAGGCAGCCTACATCCATGGGCAGGCCCCCGCTCGGCACCTCCCGGCCGGTCAGGGCCTCGATAAGCTGTTTTTCGCCGCCCTGGGGATATTTGGTTTTCAGCCCGAGTACTTCGAAATTGCCCTCTTTGCGGCAGAGCTTCTCAAGAGTCTCTATCGCGTCAGGCTTGTTGCGTTCGATCGCAATAATCGTCCTTTCGTTGCCCAATATCCGCACGATCATCTTGACACCCTCGATCAGCTCTTTCTTTCGCTCGAGCATCTGGCGGTGATCTGCGGTGAGATAGGGCTCGCACTCGGCGCCGTTGAGAATAAAGGTGTCGATTGGTTTTCCAGCCGGAGGGGAAAGCTTGACATGAGTCGGAAAGGCAGCTCCACCCAGGCCCACAATACCTGCATCCTGGATTTTCTGCTTGAGTTCATCAACAGAGAGTTCGTTATGCGTCCCACTTTCGATCTTCAGCTCTTCCCAGGTGTCCTCTCCATCGCTTTCGATTGTCACAGCTTGCATTCTGACACCGGTGGGATGTATCTGATCGGAGATCGATTTCACCTCGCCGGAAACGGATGAATGAAGGGGTACGCTGACAAACCCGGTAGGTTTTGCGATCACTGAGCCAACCTTAACCTTGTCTCCGGGTTCGATGGTGACTTCCGGCGGAGCACCGATATGCTGCTGAAGGGGAAGGATTACGTTGTCAGGTAATCCCAGGGTCTTGATCGGCTTATCAGAAGTTGCTGCTTTGGACTCGGGCGGATGCACTCCGCCCTTGAAAGTTGCTTCTTTAAACATTCGATCCTGCTTCTACTTTTTATCCTCCTCCGGAACCAGCTCTTTTATTCTTTTCTCGAACTCAGAGACAGCTTCAAACCGGTAATAAACGGAGGCGAAACGCACGTAGGCAACCGGGTCAAGTTCTTTGAGGTGTTTAATCACCTCTTCGCCCAGAAACTTGCTGGGTATCTCGCTTGCATTCAAGCTGTCGATTGCCTTTTCAACCGAAAGAATCAAACTGTCAATATCATCCATCCGAACGGGACGTTTTTTGCAGGCGGTAATCAAGCCCATCTTGAGCTTTTCCCGGTTGTATGGTTCCCGGCGCCCGTCGTTCTTGACCACCATCAGGGGGGTCTTTTCCACGTATTCGTAGGTGGTGAACCTCCTTTTGCAGCTTTCGCACTCCCGCCGGCGCCGGATCAGCAAACCATCTTTCCCCGACCGTGAGTCGACAACTCTACTATCAAGATGACTACAGTATGGACATTTCATTTTTATGGGTTCAATCTGTCGCGGGCATGAGCTGTGGCATCAGAATCGGGAAACCTTTGAATCACCGACTGGTAGTAAAACTCTGCTCTGGATTTTTCACCGAGCTTTATCAAGCAGTCTCCGATCCTGACCAGTGCATCGGGGTGCTGCGGTGAATCCGGAAATTTTTCGGCTATGGTCTTATAACTTTCTATCGCCTTCTCGTACTTTTTCAGCGCCTGATAGCTGCCGCCGATATAAAAGTAAGCTTCCGCGGCCATGGGGTTATCAGGAAAACGCTCGATAAA
>JAUVUV010000156.1 GCA_030604975.1 Candidatus Glassiibacteriota bacterium
CTTGAAACCACTCTGGCCGGTTACCAGCTTGTGGAGATCGACGAATTGGCTGAGGAATGTTTCGAGCTTTACCTGAGCCTGGAGAGGGATAAACCTGCCGGCTAGAGCAGGAGGAAAGAGAAATTAGTTGATTTAGTTGTCCCTTAATTTCATAAGTTATTAAATCCCTGTTTAATATCTCTCCTGGCAGGGATGATTTTTATCTGTGCTGCGTAGATAATCGTTTCGTTTGAAGGTCGAATGGTTATACATGGATTGATTATAGAAAGAGGGTGACAGATGAAAAGGAGCGATTTTTTCAAGCTGACAGTTGCCGCCGGTCTCGGTCTGGAAGCAGTGCTGGACAGGGGCCTTGAGGCGAGTGAGCAGAAAGTTCCGGGTCCGCTGCCTCGCCGACCCCTGGGCAAAACAGGCGAGTTGCTTTCTGTAATCGGGCTTGGCGGCATTGTGGTCAGCGGAGAGGAGCAGGTTCACGCGGATAAAATCGTACGCGAGGCCTATGAAGAGGGAATAAATTATTTCGATGTGGCGCCCACCTACGGCAATGCCGAGGACAGGCTGGGCCCTGCGCTGGAGCCTTTTCGAAAAGAGGTTTTCCTGGCCTGCAAGACAGCCGAAAGAGACCAGAAAGGCTCGGAAAAGGAGCTAAACCAGTCGCTTGAGAAACTTCGCACGGATTACCTGGACCTTTACCAGGTGCATGCGGTCACCACAAAGGAAGATATCGACAAAGCATTCGGCCCGGGCGGGGCAATGGAAACTTTCGTGCGCGCCAGGCAGCAGGGCAAGGTACGCTATCTCGGTTTTTCCGCTCACTCGGTAGAGGCGGCCATGGCAGCCATGGATCGTTTCGATTTCGATACGATCCTGTTCCCGATAAACTACGGCTGCTGGTTCAAAGGCAATTTCGGGCCGCAGGTGGTTGAAAAAGCGCACAGCAAGGGCATGGGAATCCTGGCCTTGAAACCCGGGGCACACTCCCGGCGCAAGAAGGGTGAGGAGGGCAAATACAAGAAATGCTGGTATCTCCCTCTCGAATCGGAAAAGGAAATCGCCCGGAGCTATTATTTCACGCTTTCCCTGCCGGTGACAGCGGCCCTGCCGCCTGGGGAAGAAAAATTATGGAGAATGGCGCTCGGTATCGCCAAGTCTTTTATCCCGGTAACGGAGGTTGAGAGTCTGGCTTTGAAAGAAAAGGCCGCCTCGATCGATCCGCTGTTCGAATATCCTGCCTGGCAGGGTTAGCGATTAATCCCCTCACCGGCTGGATTGGCATGTATCTCTATCAGGATGGTGACAGATGAAAAGAAGCGATTTTTTCAAAATGGCCCTCGCAGCCGGGGTAGGTTTGCGGCCCGGATTGGCATTAGCAGGGCCGGAGAAAAAGGTCAAAACCACCCCGGGTCCTTTGCCGAGGCGTCCGCTGGGCAGCACGGGAGAACATCTTTCGGTAATCGGTTTCGGCGGCAACATAATCAAGGGAGAAGACCAGCCAAGCGCCAGCCGGATGATTCGCGAGGCTTACGAGCAGGAGATAAATTTTTTTGATGTGGCGCCCCAATACGGCAATGCCGAGGATCTGATGGGTGCACCGCTGGAGCCTTTCCGCAAGGAAATATTCCTCGCCTGCAAGACAGCCGAAAGAGATGCGGCCGGCTCCCAGAGAGAGCTGGAAACCTCGCTGAAAAAGCTGCGCACCGATTATTTCGACCTGTACCAGTTGCACCACATTATGAGTAAAAGGGACATTGACACCGCTTTCGGGCCCGGCGGAGCAATGGAGACCCTGGTTCGCGCCAAAGAAAAAGGTATGGCCCGTTTCCTGGGTTTTTCCGCCCATACGGTGGAGGCTGCATTCGCGGCAATGGAGCGTTTTGATTTCGACACGGTCATGTTCCCGATCAACTATATCAGCGCTTTCAGGGGCAATTTCGGCCCCCAGGTGATCGAAAAGGCGCATGAAAAAGGCATGGGGATTCTGGCAATAAAACCAGGAGCCCGGTGTCCACGCCAGAGAGGGGAGGAACGCACGTACAGGAAATGCTGGTACCGGCCGTTCAAGACTATTGAAGAGATTTCAGCCAGTTACAGCTATACACTTTCTTTTCCGGTCACCTCGGCGCTTGCTCCACAAGAGGAAGCGCTCCATAAGATGGCTGTAGAGGCTGCGAAATCTTTTATCCCTCTCGGCGATTCCGACAGGGAGGCTCTCAAGGCAGCCGCTGCTGATGAAAGAACGCTTTTCAGCCATCCGACATGGAAAGGTTAATAATGGAACCTCGCTATGAAAATAAGGTATAAACTCTTAACCAGGGCTTGAAATAGCCCGTTAATTATAGATCAAGGGCAACAGGCGAGTATTCGCCAGTTGCCCTTTTTTTTGAAACAGCATTCGAATAAAAAGAAATAATGAAAAGAAAATAGAGTGTAAAAAATAAAGTCCAGGATTTGGAATTGATACTGAATTATATTATAATTCTATCACGAGCCTTGACCTTTAAACGGTATGTGAAAAAACAAAAAATATAAGGATATATGGTAATGAATAAAGAGCTGATAATCAGACAAATGGCCGGGATTTTAAGCCTGATTGCGGCCGCTCTTTTGCCATGCGGCGGCAGTGCCCTGGCTTTGGACACCAGACCGCTGGTCGAGGTCGAACTATTCACCGATAAAGACCGCCTGGCGCCAGGTGAAAAGTTCAGGCTGGGGCTTTTGTTCAAGATTTCCCCTGGCTGTCATATTTACTGGATGAATCCCGGGGATGCCGGGCTTGCCCCGCAAATCGAATGGAAGCTGCCCGAGGGTTTCCACGCCGGGCCTGTTTTCTGGCCTGCGCCGCAGAGAATGGAGGAACCGGGCGGGCTGTTGGTGAATGTTTACACAGAGGAGGTGATGTTTTTTTCCTGGGTGCGGCCTCCTGAACGAATAAAAGATCCCAGTGTGACTTTGAAAGCCGACGCCAGCTGGCTGGTCTGCCGAAAAATCTGCGTTCAGGAATCAGCCGAGGCCAAGCTCGAGTTGCCTGTGGGTTCAGGTCTTGCTGAGGCCTCCCCCAGCGAGGGTATCTTTTCCCGGTATGCTGCCAGAGTCCCCCGGCCAGCCAGTGATTTCTCCACTCTGCGTTCGGAAACGCGCTGGATCCGAAAGACCCAACCGCAGCAGGAGACCAGAACAGGAATTATCGTGCTCGAGTCAATGGCCGAGAAGTCGATATGGCTGACCGGTGAGGGCGAGTTCTACTGGTTCGGCTACCCGTCCGAAAACCTGACCTCTGGAGAGATTCACTATGATGCGGTACACAGCAGTGCCAAACGGCTGGTGTTTCATCTGAGCGTGAGGAAACTTGATGGTGCCTCCGCCTGGCTGGCAAAATGGGGCGGAGTATTGACTGCCACGCTTGTCAGAGAAGGAGCAGATACTGTCAACTATGCGTTGTCGTTGGATTTTACTGAACAGGCTGAATAGCCGATACTTTAATTTTGAGGAGGGTTGAAAAATGAAAGTGCTAACCTCAATGATTCTTATTGCCGCACTTGCCATCACCACGGCTGTCCTGACGGCCTCCGAAACCGAACCGCAGTCATCAGGATCGGAAGCCAAAGCGATGAAAGCTCCTGTCTTTACTGCTGTGGACCACAATGGCAAGGAGCAAAGTCTGGCCCAGTACAAGGGCAATGTGGTGGTTCTCGAATGGATCAACCCGGACTGTCCTTTCGTCGTGCGTCATTACCGCGAGGGCACTATGAAAGGCCTGGCCGAGCGTTTCAAGGATCAGGGCGTAGTCTGGCTGGCGGTCAATTCGACCAACTATCACGATGCAAACAAGAACAAGGAATGGGTCGAGAAGTACAGCCTTGGGTATCCCATCCTGGTGGACAAGGACGGTAAAATCGGCAAGCTTTACGGGGCAAAAACAACTCCGCACATGTTTGTTGTCAACCGCGATGGAGAGCTGATCTACAACGGCGCTGTGGATGACGATCCGAACGGCAAGAAAGACAAGAGGGATGTTTACGTACTATCGGCCATCCAGGCGGCCCTGTCAGGTTCGATGCCGGCCAGGCGGGAAACAAAGCCTTACGGCTGCAGCGTGAAATATGCTAATTGAGCGATTCAGGAAAAGATGAAAATCCAGTATCTGTATTTCGAGGACTGTCCCTCCCATGAGCAGGGCCTGGCCAGACTGAAAAAAGTGCTTGAGGAGGAGTCTGTCAACCAGGAGATCGAGATTATCGAGGTGCTTAGCGAAGAACAGGCCAGGGAGCTTAACTTTATCGGTTCGCCGACCATCCTTGTCAATGGAAGGGATATCGATCCTGAGGGCCCGGCAGGGCAATCCTCGGCTCTCGCTTGCAGGGTTTACCGGCTCCCTGAGGGCAGGTTCTCGCCACTGCCCTCGGAGTCAATGATCCGGAAAGCCCTTCACAGGTGAGGATTAATAATTCGCTTGATTATCGTTTCAGGAGGGCTTAAAGGCTGCAAATATAAGTATCGATCGCAGCGCAATCGATTTCAATTTGCCCGGCACGGACGGCCAGCGCTATTCTCTGGGAAGTTTTGAGGACCCGGATGCAATCTCACCAGGACTTATTTCCGTGATGCGATTGAAGCTATGCTTGCCGGCAGCCAGGCCCTGACACCCTGGTTCGCGCCCAGGGGCTGTACGATCAAGTGGAAATAAATTGTAGGAGCGAGGCCTGCCTCGCCCGAAATGGTTCAAAAACAAATCTCAATGTTTCGGAGTCAGCCGATGGAATACCATATCAGTAAAAAGGTTGCCTGTTCGTTTGACCAGGCCCTGGAGAAAGTTACCGAAGAGCTGAAGAAGGAGAGTTTCGGGGTGCTCACCGAGATCGATGTGAAAGCTACAATGAAAAAGAAGCTCGGTGTGGATTTCAGAAACTACAAGATTCTGGGAGCCTGCAACCCTGATTTCGCCCACAGGGCGCTGAGTTTGGAAGACAAAATCGGGGTGCTCTTGCCCTGCAACGTGGTGGTGCAGGAGCATGAGGACGGCACAGTGGAGATTTCAGCCATGGCCCCTGCCGGGATGATGCAGGCCGTGGGCAACCCCGCATTGAGCGAACTGGCCTCCCAGGTGCAGACAGCCATGGAGCGGGTGATCGGGAATATGTGAGGAAGGTTCACTCAGGACAGGCTGAGAATCCTGATCGTGGCGACTAAAGGAACCTGCCCGGCGAAAAGGGTGAACTGATCTTGCGCTTACCGGAGAAGAGTTCTTTCGCGGCCAATGTTCCCACTGAGGGGCTGGTGGTTACTCCGTGCCCGCCAAGGCCGGCCACCCAGTAGAAACCCTCCACCTGGGGGTCCCAGCCGATCACGAATTTTTTATCTGGGGCAAATGTCCGCAGGCCGGCCCAGGACCTGGCAATCGGGAGATCGAGAAGCTGTGGGAAAGAGTCTGAAATCGTGTGGGCCAGCAGATCCTGCACTTCCTCGTCCACGGGCGGGATTCCAGGCGCTGAGGGTGTTTCATCGCAGGGGCTCAGAAGCAGACCTGCGGACTCGGGCCGGAAATAGACCTCGTTCGAAATATCCCAGACAAAAGGCCACCCCTGATCGACCCAGCCAAGCTCGCCCGTGTAGTAAAGATGCCTGCGCATGGGGGTGAATTTTATTGGCAGCGCTCCGGCGAGTTCGGCTATCATGGAAACCCAGGGCCCCGAGGCGTTTACCACTGCAGACGTAGGGATAAAACCTTTGCTTGTTTCCACACCCGCCACTTTGCCCTTATCCACCTCGATAGCGAGCACTTCGCATTCAGTCTCCAGCCGGACGCCTTTTGCCCTGGCCGCGCTGTAAAA
>JAUVUV010000518.1 GCA_030604975.1 Candidatus Glassiibacteriota bacterium
ACCGCAGACCGTTAGATGGCCTGAGGATGTTGCTCAAGGAAGACTGACTTGTCTCCTGAAAACAAGTCCAGATATTATGAAAGAAGGTCAGTTGGATTCGTCATTGATGATAAAATATTAGATATTTTATCAAATTTCCTGCACGAAATTTTCTACAGAAATTTAAAATAGGTCGGTAGAGTTCGCTAACTGAAGAAAGGCCGTATCTTCAAACAGAGGATACGGCCAAAGTGGTAATCCGAGATTTTCATAGAGCCTCCACATTACCAGCCCTCGGCAATTATCTCGATGCCGCAGATAAGCGGTTCTGCTTTTTCAGAGTAACCTATGCTCGATGGGAAAGAGAGTGTCAAATCTTTATCCACAAGGATTTCTCTGAATTCTTTAACGACTATACTTTGAGACTTCCCCGCCTCGGCTGCAATATTTAAATTTTCAAGAACCATCCGACCCTGGATGGCGACACTGAAAACCCGGCTTTTGGCTCTGTTCATATCGCATTCGGCGAAATAGAGGCGCACTGTATAAGGTTTGTTTCCCATTGGATTTTCCGCCAGTGTCAGGGTCACGCCACTCAGCCCCTGCACCCCGGAAGCGGCAACCCATTTCAGCCCATGGCCTTCGATGCGGGAGGAATGGCGGCAGAACCACTTTGCATTTTCACCACTGAGTTTGACCGGTATATCCGGTGACGGCCCGCCCCGGCTCGGGTAATCAAGCCAGAGGGTGCCGTTTTCGGCCACACGGTCACCCGGGGCGCCGAAATTGATTCCAACACGCTTTACCGGCCCCGAACCCCGATCGATATCGTTGAAAGTCCAGACCTCCACGTCAGGGTCGTGCACCATGGCCAGCGAGGTCTGGTTCTGGTAGCTGCAGGCGCAGGTGCGGGTATAGTCCGGCGCGTTGAGCACGCCGTCTGCGGCAATCAGGTTGGAGGTGCAGCCGGATTTGAATCCCCCCATGTTGCCTGTGCCGCTGTTGCCCACAAGGTCGTAAAAGCCCGCGGCAGCCGAGCGGAAAGTTATCAGATTTTCGCTTGCAATCGGGTAATTGCAGCCGTAGTTGCGTTTCCAGGTCAGTGGGATACGTTCGTAGGTGAGAGGGTGTTCGCGATACTGTGGTTCCCCGCTCAGCAGGCTCAGCATTTTACCCCGGGTAATTATCCTGTCACCGTGAAGGATTGGAACGGAGGAATAGCTCACGCTTTCATCCCAGAGGATCGCGCCGCTGTCTGCGGCATAGGCGATCATGCGCCGGCCGTCCTCCCCTAAGACCATGTCCCTCGACGGCCGGGTCGACTGGAGCAGGATTTTGTGCTTTTGCGAGAAAGACAGCCACGAGCCGAATATTTTGTCTTTATTCTCCCAGAGTATTTTCCCGGTGTGCAGATCGAGGGCCAGGAGACGGCCTGCCGAGTTGGAGGAAACAACTCCCCTGAGCCGCAGTTTCTTTTCCAGGTGCGGCGGGAGCTTGTCCAGGCAGAAGATTTTACCCTCGGCAGCCACTATCCCGTTGTGCAGCAGCCCTTGATCCGCCTCGAAACTCCAGAGCACTCTTCCCGAATAACGATCCATCACCACCAGCCGCCTGCTGGCGGAGTTATCGTAGTTGATAAAGGAAAGCATCGCTTCCCTTTTATTCGTCGGCAGGTCTGAGAGTTTTTTCATGGTTTCCTTATCTCTGGGAAAAGCGGCTGAAAAACTCACAAGACCGTTTCCGGCAATCAGAAGGTCATCGTAAACGCCGATATAGCCCAATTGCGGGCTGTTTTCACCCTCTTGGGCCGGCAGCGGGATATCCATCACCCTTTTGCCGGTGGCAGCATTGAGAACCGTACAGCCGCCGCCCAGTGCCAGATAGACCCGGTCTTCAGTGGCCACAAAGTTCGTGCCCCGGATATTCGCCCCGGGGAGATGCTCCTGGTTGTAAGAGGTGCTTGTGGGGGCGTCCTTGTAGCTGCCGTCGTAGTAGATACCGTAGGTATCCAGTTCCTCAAGA
>JAUVUV010000303.1 GCA_030604975.1 Candidatus Glassiibacteriota bacterium
AAAGCACGGGAATACTTCCGAGAGCCCTTTCTGCTGCTGATGGCGGATCATCTGTTCGATCCGACCCTTGCCCGTAAGTTAATCGGGCTTTCCCTGAATGATGGGGAGATAGCTCTCGGTGTGGACGGGAACACACAAAATCCCCTCGTCGATATGAAGGATGTTACCCGGATTAAGACGGAAAGTGTAAAGATATGTAACATCGACAAGGGCCTGGCGGACTTCAACGGCTTTGACTCCGGTATTTTCCTGTGCACCCCCGCCATTTTCGGCGCGCTGGAACGCTGCGCGAACGAATTCGGCGACACCACCCTGTCCGGAGCAGTGCGGATTCTGGCCATTGAGGGTCGGGCTAAAGCGGTCGATATTAGCGGTCACTTCTGGATTGATGTGGATGATCCTGCAGCCATTAGGCGGGCGGAGAGCGCCCTCTTGGACAATCTGCGGGACAAATCCAATGATGGACCTGTATCGCGTTACTTTAACCGCCCCTTATCGATGAGGATTACCCGCCGGCTGGTGAATTACAGAATCACCCCAAATCAAATATCCCTGTTCTCGTTCCTTTGTTCCGTACTGGCTGCCGGCCTATTTGCACTTGGTGGTTATCCCACCCTGTTGCTGGGCGGCTTTCTGGCCCAGTTTGCCTCGGTCATCGACGGCTGCGATGGCGAAGTGGCGCGGCTCAAGTACCAAAGCAGCCACTATGGCAAATGGCTTGATGCTGTGCTGGACCGCTATGCCGACGCTTTTCTTCTTTTCGGTCTCACATGGCATGTGTATCTCAATACACCGACTAACCTGATCCTGTGGATCGGATTTTTTGCGATCATCGGGTCTTTTTTGCTGAGCTATACTGCCGACAAGTATGACAGCCTCATGCGCGACCGGATCAGTCAGGTCAAGAGATTTCGTTTGGGCCGCGATACCCGTGTCCTTGCGATATTTCTCGGCTCCATTATCAACCAGGTCTATTTGACGCTGGTAGTGATTGCAGTTGTAATGAATATTGAAACAATTCGCCGCGTCATCATCTGCCGGGATCATGAATAGCATAGAATGCGCAAAACAAAGGATTAGAGCGATTATCGCGGAGTCAAAGGTACCGGAAGACTCTCGCCATGCCGAAAACACCCTTGAGTGGCTGTTAAGGCTTGATCCCCAGGCCGACCAGGCGCTACAAATCGCTGCTCTCGGCCACGATATCGACCGGGCTGTTGAGGATCAAAAGGTTCATCGTGCGGATTTTAACGATTATGATTCTTTCAAGGCCGCGCATGCCACTAACGCAGCGAATATATTGCGGGAGATACTAAAAGAATGCGGTGTCGCACAGACCACTGTGGACGAAGCTTGCCGGCTGGTGGCATTACATGAGGTAGGCGGCGATACTCGCTCGGATTTGCTCAAGGATGCGGATAGTATTTCCTACTTTGAGGTCAATATGCCCCTGTACTACCAGCGCGAAGGCTGGGAGGAAACCAAAAGGCGATGTATCTGGGGCTTTAGGCGTCTCTCAGCACGAGTGGAAAAGGAAGTAAAACGGATAACATACCAGGACAAAGTGCTGACGCGCCTTTTAAAAGAGCTAATTAATGAAAGAGCCTGGTGACGATTTCATCGCGTATCGTAGATACGAGCTTAGATGTATTTTTTTGGATATCTTTGCCATAAATTCTATTTGCCGCTCATATACGTTTTAGACAACTAAAAACTTTGCATTTCTCTGATATCGCCGTCTTTATAGGTCGTGTTCAGCCGTTGCCCAACCCTTCCGAACTGTTAGCCAGCGGTTAGAAGAATGTAGTGATACCAAGTATCTAAGCGAATTGAGAACTATTCCCGAGTGCCTAACATATCCCATGAAATCGCTAATTAAAGGTTTTTTTTGATAATTCTCTCTGATTCGAGGTTTCCAATGTACCTTGAGCAATTGCGTTATTTCCACACAGTGGCCGAAGCCGGCAGCTTTACCCGTGCCTCTCAGAAGCTGCTGCTGACACAGCCGGCAGTGAGCAACCAGATCAAGAAACTGGAAGAAGACCTTGGCCAGAAGCTTTTCGAGCGGCAAGGGAGACGGGTTCAGCTCACGCGGGCCGGAGAGCTCCTCCATGCCCACACGCGAAAGATATTTCAGCAGCTGCGGGAAGCGGAGGGAATCCTGGAAGACCTGAAAAGCCTTGAGAGGGGAAGCCTCTCGCTTGGCACGGTGGATGCTGTCAGTATTTACGTGCTACCGAAAATATTTCGGGACTTTCACGAGAAATATCCGCGGGTTGAGATCTCGATCGAAGTGGACAACTCAACCAATATCTCTCGCGGCGTTCTTGGAGGGGAGCTCGACCTGGGATTCGTCACCCTGCCGGTTGAGGACAAAAACCTAATCTCTATCCCGATTTACCAAGACCGGATGCTGGTAATCGCGCCAAAGGGGCACACCCTAGCCAGCAAAAAAGTTGTCAGCCTGGCCGACCTTGAGCAAACCACTCTGATTATTTACAAGAAAGGCTCAGTGACCAGAAGAATAATCGAAGGGATATTCGAGAGGGAGGACAGAACACTCACGCCTGACATGGAGATCGACCGTCCGGAGGCGATGAAAAAGCTGGTAGAGGCAGGTCTCGGAGTATCAATTCTGCCTGAGATGTCAGTTATCAAAGAACTGGAGGAGGGTACACTGATATCCCTGCCCACCGGAGAGATCCGTTTCGAGCGCCACCTGGGCCTGATTTACCGCAAGGGTCAATTTTTCTCGCCATCCACGATCGCTTTTCTCGATATACTGAAAAGCGCACTTCAGCCGGATACCTGGATCGAGCCAACAAATCACCTGAAAGCGTGAATTTCAGAAATCGCTGTCCTGAACTCCCGTCTCCTCCGCAGCCTTTGGTGCTATCCTGGCCCCCAGGCTTTTTTTTCCTTTGCACTCAGGAATGAATACCGCACGCCATTGTCTATCAGTTGACCGACCAATCCAGCGTCCAGGTTCCATGTTTGTACAGCCTTTTTAAGCTCGTCTTCCAGCCAGACCCCGAAAAATCCTGGATCGTCGCTTCCCAGGGTTACTGGTACACCGGCCTTTATCAATTCCATCCAGGGATGCTCGGTGAAACTTTTCACCGCGCCTGTGAGGACATTACTGGTGAGGCAGATATCCAGCGCAATCTGGCGCTCTGCGAGAACTTTCATCAGTTTTTCATCCTTGATCGCTGCTATCCCGTGGCCTATGCGGTCCGCACGGAGAATTTCGACCGCCTCCCATACGGGTCCTGCCTCCCCAAGCTCACCTGCGTGGACAAACTTCCGCAGGCCCCGGGACTCCGCCAGAAGGAACGCTTCTTCCAGCTCCCGCGCCGGAGCGCTCAATTCGTCCCCACCTACTCCAAAAGCGACCACAGGCAGACCGGAGTCAAGATCGCCTGTTGCAAGTTCAACGGTTTCAAGCGCCGCCTCGCTCCCCCACTGGCGCGCAGTATCGTAAATAAAGTTTATCCTGGGGCATTTGCCTTCAAGGCGTGCCGCTTTGAACCCCTCGAGGATACAGCCCATTGTTTCGTCATGGTCGAGACCCTGCCTGGTGTGGAGCAGCGGAGTATAGGTCAACTCCGCGTAAAAGATCCTCTGCCCGGCCAGTCGCCTTGCGATTGCGCGCGCGATGTGGTAGAAATCTTCCGGCCGGCTCAACAGCTCGTTCACTCTCCTGTATGCCTGTAGAAAGCCAGGAAAATCTCCAAATCGGTAAAGCTCTCTAATCTGCTCACCTGATGATATTCCCCGATCCTTAACGATACCGGCCAGTAAAGTCGGCCACACCGAACCCTCGAAATGAATGTGAAGCTCCACTTTTGGAAGAGTTGAAATAAAGTTTGAAACCTGCTTGCCTTTCATCGCTCGAAACTCCCGGTCTATGGGACAACCTTGCATTTGATCCCTCAATATATTAACTTTTCTGAATTGTAGAAACAACTTTTACGCTCTAAACTGGTTATTGACTCAAGCCATGAAAGAAA
>JAUVUV010000364.1 GCA_030604975.1 Candidatus Glassiibacteriota bacterium
AGCTGGTTTCTTAGTCGGAGCTTTTCCAACCAGCTATTTGGCAGGCCGCCTGCTCCAGGGAATCGACCTCCGGGAACACGGAAGTGGCAACCTGGGTGCCTCGAATGTTTACCGGGTAATGGGTGCCAGGCCGGCTGTGCTCGTGCTGGCTGTGGATATATTCAAAGGCTTTGCACCTGTTTTTTGGCTGCCCTCTTTCACCGGCCAGATTGACCTGATAGTACTAAAAGTTGTACTCGGCTTTGCTGCTGTGGCCGGACATGTATTCAGCCCCTTTGTCGGGTTTCGTGGGGGGAAAGGAGTCGCTACAGGGGCAGGTGTAGTGCTTGCCATTTGTCCCCTGGCAATGCTTTTGTGCCTGGCGGTCTGGCTGGCCTTTCTCGCCCTTTTCAGGATTGTTTCTCTAGCTTCAATAGCCGCTGCGGTTTCCCTGCCGGTTTTTGTCAATTTTACGCTTGAGCACTCTGGTGCCGGTTTTACCACAATCCAGGTTTTTTCTATCGCTCTGGCGGCTGTGGTCTTTTTTACTCACCGGTCTAATATAAAGCGCCTGATTACAGGGGAGGAAAAGCGGTTGACCCGAGGCAGGAGGAGGTGAAAGTGAAGATTGCGGTGATCGGCGCGGGAAGCTGGGGAACGACACTGGCCAATCTCTTTGCCAAAAAGAGCGAGGATGTGATGCTCTGGGCTTACGAGCCAGAGGTGGCCGAGGGGATAAACCGCTTTCAGAGAAACGAGTTGTTCCTTCCGGAAATCAAGCTCAGCCCGCGGCTGGTGGCCACCTCAGAGCTTGAAACTGTTGTTCAAGGCGCCCAGGTTGTGCTTACTGTATGTCCGAGCCACGTGATGCGTTCCTTGGTTGGCCGCGTAGCGAAACACCTCTCGAAAGAGGTAATAATCGTTAATGCGAGCAAGGGGCTGGAAACCAGAACTCTCCTGCGAATGAGCGAAGTTATCCGCGAGGTGATACCAACAAGCCTCGGCGACCGCCTGGCAACTCTTTCGGGACCGAGTTTCGCTTTCGAGGTGGCAAAGGAACGGCCGACCGTGATTACCGCCGCTTCCAATAACGAGGCCACTGCCGAATTCGTGCAGCAGCTTTTTTCGACTTCCTATTTCCGTGTATATAAGCATGATGACTTGATTGGGGTGGAGTTGGGAGGGGCCCTGAAAAATGTCATCGCCATTGCCACCGGGATGATCGAAGGGGTAGGGCTGGGAGTCAATACACGTGCTGCGCTGATCACCAGGGGGCTTGTCGAAATCATCCGTCTCGGTACGGCGTTGGGTGCAAAAGCCGCAACATTCTCAGGGATTTCCGGGCTTGGAGACCTCATGCTTACCTGTACGGGAGATTTGAGCCGGAATCGCGCAGTCGGTCTTCGAATCGGCAAGGGAGAAACGCTAAAAGGGATTTCAGGAGCTTCGCGTACCGTGGCCGAGGGTATCCGCACCACTGAATCAGCTTATCAATTGGCGCTCAGACACAGCATCGAGATGCCTATCACCGAGAATGTATACCGGATCCTTTTCGAGGGGCATTCGGTCAAAAGTGCGATCTCCGAACTGATGAACCGAGAACTGAAAAAAGAATATGAATAAAAAACTTGCTTGTGCCGGCAAACTGCATAAGTTTTCTGATAATAACTAGGGAGTCCCCTCATGCCAAAGCCTTTCCCGGATAAAGAATATTATTCAATAAGCGAAGTTTGCGGAATCACCGGGCTCAAATCGCATGTGCTGCGATACTGGGAGTCGCAGTTTAAAATCCTCAGCCCTGCGAAAAACAGAGCCGGCAACAGGGCTTACCGTAAAAATGATATCCAGATAATTCAACTGATCAAGCATCTTCTTTATACGGAAATGTACACAATAGAGGGGGCTCAGAGAAAGCTGGCCCAGCTAAAACAGATGGGGAAAAAGGGAACTGAGGCTCTGCCGGTAAGCGAGAAGAATCAGGAAATACTTCAGGATATACGTCGGGAACTTCTGGAGCTCAAAGATTTGATTGTAGAATGAGTTTTCCCTTGTAATTTAGAAGCACCAAAACTAAACTTAAAATTTGAGCCTTACTGGTAATACTGGTTAGACAGGAAATTACTTTTCAGTTAAAAAACCGGTCGGGGCGTGGCGCAGTCAGGTAGCGCACTGGCATGGGGGGCCAGTGGCCGCTGGTTCGAATCCAGTCGCCCCGACCATTTATTGAAAAGGGTTTGAGAGAAATCTCAAACCCTTTTTGTTTATTTTCACTGATTGTTAAAGGGGAGCAAGAAGAACGTTTTATTGTCTCTCCCCTTTTCCAACTAAGAGAGGTGTCTCTCGATACAAAAGCTATGGATTTCGCGCCATAGCTTTATCTGTGGGAGTTTTGTTTATTAATCTTACTTTAGAAGAAGTTGCCTCCAAACCGTTGATATTAATGGCGGGGACATACGGTATCATTATTGAACTTTTTTGCTTCCCTTCCTGATTAAATCATCTGTCTGATTGACCGGGCTTTAGGCAGTACTAGCGCCAATCCTAAAATGCGGTCGCAGGTTTCTGGCCTCAGTATTCTATAAGACATTGCAGTTCAATAGAGGATTATACTTAAAAATCTACCCCCCCCCACAGTTGCACTTTTCAACCGCCACTTACAAAAAAGTCCGGCAGTAATATCCTTATCCTGCTGCCACCAGGCGCTCCCCAGTGGCCCCAAGTGATTTACTCTGATCAATGGTCTAAGAAGATCAGCAGAAAAAGGAACCAGACTGCCGGACTATTTTTGTTATCCCTTCAAAAAGATTTTATTAAGCTTATTTCAATAACACCATCTTGCGGGTCTGAACAAACTTCCCGGCACGCATGCGGTAGAAGTAAACCCCGTTGGAAACCTTACGGCCTGATTCATCGGTACCATCCCAGAATACGGTGTAGCTGCCCGCTTCTTTACTCTCGTTCACCAGAGTGCGCACCAATTGACCGCGTATGTCGTAAACTTTCATGTCAACGGCCGCTGCAGCCCCTTCTGGTACGCTGTAGCTGATTGTTGTTGCTGGGTTGAAGGGGTTGGGTGCGTTCTGGGATAGCGCAAAAGCTTTAGGCAGGCTGGCTTTGCCCGGCTGGCCATAAAGAGCGATGCGGAAAGCGGCTTCCTGCTCCGGGGTCAAATCGAGCTTCTTCAGGATCGTCTCAATGTACTCGATCTGTTCGACCGATAAGCCGTCCACCTTCTCAACTAAAACATCGCCGGGGGTGGAAGCCAGCAGCGTGGCATACACGGCTACTTCAGAACAGGTCCCGTTCCAGATATCATTCACCAGAGCGATGATATCGTTTAGATCATACTTACCGTCGCTGTTCCTGTCCAGACGCTGGTCCACAGGATCACTGAAGCCCAGGAGCAGAAAAGCGATCGCATCGCTTATCGAAAGTCTCCCATCCTCGTTGAAAT
>JAUVUV010000198.1 GCA_030604975.1 Candidatus Glassiibacteriota bacterium
GCGGACAGTTTCAGCAGTACCGATCCTGCTGCCTGTGGGCTCCATTTCCAGGTGATCCTGGATCAGCACGCCGTTGTGCAGCACAGTCACGGTGGCTTTCTTGACTAGCTTGCCGGCGCTGTCCAGTTTCGGGGCGCGGAAGATGATGTCGTAGATCTGCCAGATTCCAGGCGGCCGCGAGGCATTGACCAGGGGAGGCTTAATCTTGTAAACCGCTCCGCACATTCCGTCGATATAGGTTTCGTTGATATAGGAATCCAGAATCTGAACCTCGTAGTTCCCCTGGAAATAAACTCCGCTGTTGCCGCGGTCCTGATCCTCGCCCCTGGCCGGAGCGGGAGTGCGGAATTCAAGGTGAAGCTGGATATCGCCGAACTCCCTCTTGGTCTTGATCCCGCCTTTGGCCACTGTCATCGCTCCATCCGACACTATCCAGCTTGCAGGGCTGCCGTCGGTGTGAACCCACTCGGACAGGTCCTTGCCGTGGAAAAGCACCACAGCGTCCGAGGGAACCTCACCCGGCAGGGCACTGACCACCTTGGGCTGGGCTTCCTCGGCACAGAAGTGTGATGACACGGCCATGGTTAAAACCAATGCAATTAAAAAACCCTTTGTAACAGTTTTACGCATTGAAACCTCCGGAAAATTGTGAATGAATCGTTCAAGCGCCTTTCAGGAGAAAACATAATATCGAGCCGAAAAAAATAATAGCAATATTAGATAAAGGTAATCCAGTTCCTTTAAAGATTTTTCCGCTTTGCCCGGAGAGCCCTTCCGGGTCGGTGGTCTGTGAGATGTCCATCCTCGAAAGTCACCTCGCCGTTCAGGATCACGGTCTCGATCCCCTCCGGGTACTGGTGGGGATCGCCAAATGTCGCCCTGTCAATAACTCTGTCCGGGTCGAAAATTACCAGGTCGGCAAAGGAGCCGGGACGGATCACTCCCCGGTCGAGAAGTCCGGCGCGCTGGGCCGGCAGGGAGGTCATTTTGCGCACGGCCTCCTCAAGAGTGAGAATCTTGCGCTTGCGCACGTACTCGCCTAATATCCTGGGGAACGTGCCGTAGCTCCGGGGATGCGGGACCCCCTCGCCGAACGGCAGAACTGTGCCGTCTGAGGCATGCATGGTGCACTGATGGCGCATGATCCGCTCGACATCCTCCTCGTTCAGGCAGTGGTAGATACACGAGACTTCGCCTTTTCGCAGAAGTTCGAAAATCAGTTCCGCAGCATGGGTCAGTGTCGGCTCTAAGCTGCGCTCTTCAAGTATCTGGCGCAGGTTCTTTCCCTCCAGGGACGGATCGAACTTGCAGGAGGCGATAGCAACGTTTATCGGGTCGTCGCCCCCGCGGTCGTATTCCAGAGCGTAAATGACTTTCTCGGCTATTTTAGCCCGAAGTTCGGGATTATCCAGCCGCGCCAGCAGGCTGTCCCTCCCTCCGGCAAGGCACCAGGGCGGGAATAACACTGCCAGGCCGGTGCTGGTGGCGGTGTAGGGGTACTGGTCGCAGGTAATATCCAGTCCGCGAGCGCGTGCCTGCTCCAGCATTTTCAGAGTCTCGGTACTTTTTCCCCACATCAGCTTGCCGACCGCCTTGTGGTGGGTCAGGTTGACCGGGATACCTGCTTCCTCAGCGATCCGGATCGCCTCCTGCACAGACTCCAATAGCCCTGGTCCTTCCTCGCGCAAATGCGAGGTATAAAACCCTCCATAGGAAGCGGCTACTTTAGACAGCTCGATTATCTCCTCTGTGCTGGAGTACGCACCTGGCACGTACTTCAGTCCGGTTGAAATCCCGATAGCTCCCTGCTCCATCGCTCTGGCGACAAGTTTTTTCATCGTCTCGAGCTCCGCCTCGGTTGGAGCGCGGTCGGCCAATCCCATCACTTCTTTTCGCACTGAGCCCTGGCCCACAGTGAATGCCGCATTGACTGCGAGCGGTAGTGTATCGAGATCCGCCAGGAAGGTTCCCATATCTACCGCACTTCCACCGTCCGGGCCGCCGATCAGCGTGGTTACTCCCTGCCTGAGGAAATTTTCCGCATCCGGGTTATTGAAAAGCCCTCTATCGCAGTGGTTGTGAAAATCGATAAAGCCCGGAGCGACAACCATGTCGCCGGCATCGATCGTGCGCCTGGCCGCTGTCTCGAGCCTCGGCCCCACAGCCTGTATCCTGTCTCCGGCCACGGCGACACTGCCCCGATACCAGGGGTTCCCGGTTCCGTCCACAATTCGGGCATTGGTGATCAGAATATCAACCGCAGGCCTACTGTCGGGACCGGTGCAGAATACAGTAAAAGACAAGGCTATCAGCAATATCAGTTTTTTAATGAAAAAACTCATCAGCAGGCCTCCTGGGAATAAATCAGAGTTTTTGATAATGTTCTTGATAAATTAATCCCGACCTTGCGGGCAAACAAAGAAAATCTAATAATGACTCCGCCTCTTGGCAGAAATTTTTATTGCAATTTCAAAATGAATATGTTATTTACATAATTCTTCTGCAGCAGCCTCTTGGTTGTTGCTCTGTTTGTAGGTGGCTGCCCTGGCACCCAGAGTGCAGTGTAGCTGGTTTTTTCATTTTTTCATGTTAAGGAGTACTGCAGTATGCCAAGGGGAAGAGTAAAGTGGTTCAATGGGGCCAAGGGTTTCGGTTTTATTGAACAGGAAGAAGGGGCGGATGTATTCGTCCATTTTTCCGAAATCCAGGTGGAGGGATTCAAGACACTCCACGAAAACCAGGAAGTCGAATTCGATATTGTGGAAGGGCCGAAAGGATTGCAGTCCCAGAATGTAAGACCGGTACAGGAATGAGAGGATTTACAGAGCGTGGAATAGACCCCCGGCGAGTTAAACTTGCCGGGGGTTATTATTTGCAGCCGTGGAATCATTGGCTGGCCTGTTTGAGTCTGATCAGGTATTTCAATACGTCGAGAATGTTAATTTTCCCATCCCCGTTCATGTCTGCACAAAGCAGTTCCAACTCCGAGGGTTCCTGTAGGCCAATGGCACACAGGATGATAGCTTTCAGGTCGGCGAAATCAAGGATGCTGTCATTGTTCACATCTCCTGGCAGGGAACACCCGGTAACCTCCATATCAAACCCGACCTCGTTTTTCAAGAATGTGAGTTCGTAGTTGCCCAGTGCGAGCTTTACATCAGTCTCACCCACCTCGGCCGTGGCCTGGGCCACAGAGCTTACTGTCGAGTCTGTTGCGCTGAGCACGTGCAGGAAAAATTCCTCGGTTCTGGGCGTTACAGGCGAAATCTCGATACGGCACTCCGGTGCAGGGCCTGTATCTCTATTGGGCGGATAGCTCCGTCCGCCGTAGCTGTAAAGCTCATCGCCTGTGTCCAGGATCGCCCAGTGGCGCTCAGGCAAGACTGTCTGGACGAAAAGCCTGCCTTTGCCGTTTGTTATCACCCAGTTCGGCTGTGCTCCGGTGGGAGTTTTCGCCGCCTGCAGCAGCCAGGTTTTCTTCTGTGTGGACTTCTTGGATTTCACGCGGTCGAAAATCACGAAAGTCCCTGGTCTGATGAAAACGATCTGACGGGTGAAATATTCGAGCTTGGTCGATTTATAGGAGCGCGAGCAGTCGCCGGCCAGATAGAGGTAGCTGCCGTGATCTTCCACTGCGAGCATATCGGCAATATCATAAAGATCGCGATCACGTTCCCAGGCCTTCGGGTCTTCCACCGAGCCGTTGTGGTGGGGCCAGTCGTGATGCTGGCCGCCGTCGTTGCCGGTGACAGTTCCGGCCCGGATTTCCGGCCAGCTCTCGCCGGAATCATAAACCAGTACCGTGTTATGGGCGATTGTTCGCAGGTGGTAGTTGACATCGTGGACTGTGCCGAATGAGTCATAATGCCCGCCGTCGCCAGCGAGCTCCTCGCGCTTGTATATCAGGAAATGGCCGTTATCCAGGTGCTGGTGCGAGGTAAAGCGGTCGCCGCACTTGAAAAAGAAATAGGTGGCATCCTCATCCCAGGAGCTTCTGGCATATACATAACCCGGCCCCGGGCTGTAATGCGAGAGCTTGAACGGTTTCAGATCCCCCTTGGTCACAGTTGTGTCGTGCCAGAGCAGGTCCTTGTAGGCGTAAACGCCAACGCTTGCGCGGGGCGTGGTTTCGTTGAAAGCGTGTACCATCTGGTGAGCGGGATCCTCGCGGTAGCGGCTTGCCAGGATCCGGCGGACACAGAGGGTTTTGTCCCGGTCTCCACCGAATACCCGCCCTCCTCCGTCACCCATCGGAATCGGGCGGCGCGAACCATACTCGCTGATGCCCGGGTAGGCCTCGAACATGCCGGCAATCGCCCGGTTTCTCCAGAAATTCGGCGCCATTTCGTAAAGATCCCATCCCTCGCAGAATCGCGCAGCCTCGCAGAAAAACACCCACTCGTATGACCAGTAGTTGATATAGTATCCTTCCGCCCAGCCGCCGCCGTTACCGGCCATTTCAAGCGCCGGTGCAGCGCGGGTGCGGTAGTCCTCTTCCAGGGTTGCGAGAATCTCGGGCGCGCGCTCGTTCTCGTACCAGGTGGCGTATGCCGCAAGGCCGATTCCCCAGTACTTGTAACCGTACCAGCCGTTATGAAAAGGAGAGATTTCCGAGCTGACATTGCCGTCCACCGTGGCATTGAAATAGGTGTGGAAAGCGCTGCGCTGCTCCTCTGTCCAGTAGGGATAGCACAGATCGTAAACTATTGCGCAGCGCGCAAGGTCGTGGCCGAAAGTTTCGTGTCCAACGATGATCGGGCCGTTGACATATTCCATGGCCATCTCAACGGCCTGCTTTCCGAGCAGCGAATCCTCCTCGATTGCGCAGACCAGGGCCATCGAGATCATTTTCTCGTGGTCGCCGGTTTCCTGGTTGCGTGCCACATTCACGGTGCGGGCATAAACTTCGGGCCGCTCCACAGCCAACTGTTTCAACCTCTCGGCAGATCCCAGCAGACGGGGGTGTTCAGTGGGGACGGGATGTCTTTCAAAGCCCGACGCAGTGGATATGAAGATTGTCAATAAGAGCAGAAATGCAGTCGTAAGATTTAAGACAGAAGATAAATTAGGCATGCTTCGCAGGCTCCTTGCAAAATAGCTCAGGGTGGTGGCTAACTGTTTAA
>JAUVUV010000192.1 GCA_030604975.1 Candidatus Glassiibacteriota bacterium
AATTATGCTTGATTGAATAATTCCAGATCAAAAAGATTGAATCTTTAAACTCGTTTGAACAAATTATAGCTGATTTGGATCAGGCTGATACAAAAGCGCGATATCGAACTCAATTGAAGGAGGTACCACTTTGAGGGTTTTGATTATTCTAATATCGGCTGCACTTTGTTTTGCATCGACTCTGAAAGCGCAGCAGGTCAAGATCGGGTTTGTGCAGGTTGAGCTCGTGATGCAGGATTTCCCTGAGTGGGAGGATGCGAGTAAAACTTTCGAGAAAGAGCTGGAAAGCTGGCAGATGCAGTTGAAAGAATACGAGTCGGAAATTCAATCCATGATGCAGGAATTCGAGCAAAGAGCGATGCTGTACAGCCCTGAAAGGAAACAGGAGGAACAGGAAAAAATCCTGGAAAAACGCCAGGAGGCTGTCAAGTTTTACCAGGATGTTTTTGCACAGGGTGGTAGGGCCGAACAGCGCAGGATGGAACTTCTGAACCCAATCTATGATAAAATAAACCGGGCGATCGAGATTCTGGGTGAGCGCGAGGATTATTCGATGATTTTCAACGCTCAGGGCCTGCTCTTTGCCAAACAGGATTTCGACCTGACCGGGGAAGTGCTGAAAATCCTCAAGACCGGGGTGGAGGTATCCCCCTCCAGTGTCAGAGGCTCAAGTGGACCGAGAAGGTAGTTTACTACAAAAAATGCTTTCCTTATGGGTAAAAATTTAGTATTTTTAGCAATTGCAATATTAATTGCAGTTCCCGCCCGGGCGCAGGAATTGAAATTTGGCTTCGTTGACGACAAGGCGATTCTCGAGAAACTCCCGGCTCGGGAAGAGGTTCAGAAAATCCTTGACCAGGAGACTGTTCTCTGGGAACAGCGTTTTACTGACAGTCGGCAATTGCTGAGAGTTTGCCTGGACTCGGTAAAGGCCTTGCAAGCAGCTCTCGAAAAGACCAGAGAGGACCAAGCCAAGACTGCTGAACCAGAAACGCAGTCAAGCAGCCCGGCTTCCACAGCGAATCTATCAGCGCAAACAGACAGTTCCGGTTCCCCAGCCAAAGCCGATGACGATAAGACCGCTGCTGATCAGGATGCCCAAGCTCCTCCGGATACTCTGGAACTGCTCGCAAAGCTTGACAGGCTCGAGCGAAAACTGGAGAAATCGAAAAAGGAAATCGTAGCATTATATCACAGGATATACGGCAAAAACGGAATCCTGAACCGGCGAAACGCTGAACTGAGCCAATCGATACTGGAAAAAATCAGCCGGTCGATTTTCGATGTGAGCCAAACGGCTGAGGTTTCTTTTGTTTTCGATTCTTCAGTGCTGCTTTACATCGATCAGGATTACAATTATACCGAACAAGTAATGGAAGCGCTCAATATCAAGCAACCCGGAGCGCGATAACTCCCAGGAGTAAAAAGTTGTCGAAATTCACATTAGGAGAAATTGCCAAAAAAATCAAAGGCCGGGTTAAGGGAGACTCGAACGTTATCGTCACCGGTGTCGCCGGTTTGGAAGAGGCGAAGAATGGCGATATATCTTTCGTAGCCAACCGCAGATACTACAACCGGATTGCCTCGACCAAAGCCACCGCGGTGATTGTCGGCGAGGACAACGGAGCTATTCCGGATGACAAGAACTACCTTGTTGTGGAGAATCCCTACCTGAGCTTTCTAATGACTGTGGAACTGTTCTATCCACAGAACAGTAATTTTGTTCCGGGGATACATTCCACAGTGGTTATCGATCCTACCGCTGAAATCGGGGAAAGGGTTTATATCGGTGCTCTTGTGGTGGTGGGTGCCGGCAGCAAGATAGGCAACGACGTGATTCTTCAGGCAAGGTCATATGTGGGTGAGCGCGTTGTAATCGACGATAACACCCGTCTGATGCCCGGAGTGATTATCCTTGATGATGTTGTTATTGGCAAGAGGTGTCTGTTTCAAAGCGGGTGCGTGCTGGGTAGCGATGGTTTCGGGTTTGTCTGCGACAACAACGGCATACAGCAGAAAATCCCTCAGGTGAGCGGCCTGATTATCGGCGACGATGTTGAGATCGGAGCAAATTGCACGATAGACCGCGGTACTCTTTCACCGACACACATCGGTAACGGCGTGAAATGCGACAACCTAGTTCATCTTGCGCACAATGTGGAAATAGGCGATAATTCTCTCGTTGTCGCCCAGGTTGGAATCTCGGGTTCGACCAAGATCGGCAAATCGGTGGTCCTGGCCGGACAAGCCGGAATAGGCGGTCACCTGCGGATCGGTGACAGAGTTAAAGTCGGGGCCCAAGCCGGTGTAACCAAATCAGTACCGGAAGGAATGGAAATTTCCGGTTATCCCGCCCGCCCGCACGGTGAGGCACTGAGATCACAGGCCTTGCTCTCCCGATTACCTAACGTTATCCAGCAGATCAAAGACCTGCTGAACAGAGTAAATAAACTTGAAGAAAAGAAATAGCCGGACCAGCCGTTCGTGGTAGTCAGGGACGAGAGCGGTGATCGGGTATGTTCGGTTTCTGAATTTGAACTTACTTTGTACAGCCTTTTCAGCCGCCGCTGATTGTTATGAGGAAATTTTGATATTATTTGTCAGATCAAGGGAGCGCGGTGAGAAGGCACGGAGAATCTTATGAAGCAAAAAACCATTACCCGGCCTGTGTCGTGTTCGGGGATCGGCCTTCACACCGGGGAAAATTCAAAAATAACGTTTAAACCGGCTCCAGAGAATACCGGCGTTATCTTCGAGCGGGTCGATATCGAGTCGCGCCCCCGTATTCCAGCAATCGTGGACTATGTGGATAGTGTCATACGGGGAACGACTATTGGCAAGGATGGAGTCAGGATTCATACCGTGGAGCACCTTCTGGCAGCGCTTGCCGGCACAGGGATCGATAATGTAATCATTGAAATGGAAGGTAACGAGATACCAGCCTGCGACGGGAGTTCGAATTTCTTTGTCAAGGCGATCGAGGAAGCCGGTATCAAGGAACAAAACGCTGAAAGAGAAGAGGCTGTCCTGACCGAACCCCTTTCCTACGAGGAGAATGGGGTTCATTTCCTGGTTCTTCCCAACGACAATCTGAAGATCAGTTTCCACATTGAGTATCAGAACCCACTGGTCGGCTGTCAGTTCGAGTCTATTGACATCAACGTGGAGAATTTCCGCAAGCTGATCGCTGAGGCGCGGACATTCGCCTTTCTAGACGAGGTGGAGGGCTTGAAAAAGTCCGGGCTGATAAAAGGCGGCAGCCTTGAGAACGCTGTTGTTTTCGGTGAAGGCAAGATCCTCAATTCCGATCCCCTGCGTTCGAACAAGGAACCGGTGCGCCACAAGATACTTGACCTGCTAGGCGACATCCAGCTGCTTGGCATGCCGATGAGAGCGCACATCATTTCGTTCAAAAGCGGCCACCCGTCGAATATCAACTTGGTGCGCAAGATACGCAAGCACCTGGAGAACCGGGGAGGCCTTGTCGGACCGGGAATCCCCACCAGGCGAAGGGAGGCGAGCCCGGTAGTTACACCGTGGCAAATGGTAATGGGTGTAAATCAGATAATGGACAAGATGCCTCACCGTTACCCATTCCTTATGGTTGACCGGATCATCGAGTTCGAGGCGGAAAAAAGAGTGGTGGGGATCAAGAACGTTTCCATAAACGAATACTTCTTCCAGGGTCATTTCCCCGGCCACCCGATAATGCCAGGGGTGCTGATCGTTGAGGCAATGGGCCAAACCGGGGGCCTGCTGTTGATGAACAGCGTACCTGAGACCGAAAACAAAGTGGTGTATTTCATGAGCCTGAACAAAATAAAGTTCCGCAAGCCGGTTTTTCCTGGAGACCAGCTCCGGATGGTACTGGAAATGATCAAGTTCAGGCACAATATCTGTAAAATGAAAGGCCGCAGTTATGTCGGTGAAGATCTCGTGGCTGAAGCCGAAATGACCGCGATGATTGTAGACAGAGACCGCCTGCCGAAACAAAACACTTAAAGCAGCCGGGAATCTTACCTTTTGAAAACATTAAGTATATGAAAATCCGGGATCTGTTTGTTTAGCGTATGGATTGAAAAGCACTGTCTGCTTCCCGGATAAAGAGGTTGTTTAAATTGGCAATCCACCCTACTGCGATAATCGATAGATCCGCGGAAATCGATGAGGATGTAGAAATTGGCCCCTATACCGTAATTGGTCCCAAAGTGAAAATCCGCTCTGGTACCCAAATCGGTCCCCACGTTTATATCCATAAAAACACCGCAATCGGTCACGACTGCAAAATCTGGAAAAGCGTCTCGTTGGGCGCGGACAGCCAGGATCTCAAGTACACCGGCCGGGCCACATACCTGGAGATCGGCGACAGGACGATGATCCGCGAGTTTGCCACGATCAACCGCGCCACAACCGAGGGCGGCACAACCAAAGTGGGTGATGACTGCTTCCTGATGGCTTACACCCATGTGGCCCATGACTGCGTGGTGGGCAACAACGTGATCCTTTCCAATGTGGTAAACATGGCAGGGCATGTCACTATCGAGGACCACGCCACGATCAGCGGGGTTACCGCCATCCACCAGTTCGTTCAGGTAGGGAGGTACAGCTTTATCGGTGGGGGAAGCCGGGTACCCAAGGATGTGCCGCCTTTCGTGATGGCGGTAGGCAACCCGATCATGCTTAACGGCCTTAACACTGTGGGCCTTCAGCGAAAGGGCTTTTCCGAGGAAGTCCGCCAGGAGCTTAAAAGGGCCTATAAGATATTCTTCCGCAGCCAGTACAACATTTCCCAGGCCCTGGAGCACGCCCGCGCCGAGCTCAAGCAACTGCCGGAAATCAAACATTTCTGCGACTTTATCGCCCGCAGCGAGCGCGGTGTAATCATCTGAAGTAGGCTTTCATTGCCCATGGTACGACTGTATATTCTTTTCGCCTCCATATACCTTCTTCAAGGTGTCACCGAAGTCTCTTTCCTCAATGTTTACCTGAGAAATATCCTCTCTTTCCAGCCCATCCAGATAGGACAGATTCTTTTCCTGGGTGGCCTCTGGTTCGTTTTTCTCAAGCCCCTGATCGGTTTTATCGCCGATTTCTGGACCAGGTTCAACAGGCGCTGGGTTATGATATTCGGCCTCGTTTGTTCAACCGCGGGCTGGATGGTGATCGCCGA
>JAUVUV010000028.1 GCA_030604975.1 Candidatus Glassiibacteriota bacterium
ACCGGGGTAACGGCTGTACTGCCGCACGGCGGTAACCTGTTCCTTGAGAAAGTGGAGGGAGCAGTTGAGGTATACAACGCTTTCGGCAAGCTGGCCGGCTCGACCCAGGTCAATGAACTCGGCCAGATCGAGACACCGATCCTGCTGACCAATACCCTGGCAGTGCCCAAGGTGGCAGATGCGCTAATCTCATACATGCTCTCTCTTCCGGGCATGGAGAATGTACGTTCGATAAATCCCCTGGTCGCTGAAACCAATGACAGTTATCTAAACGATATCAGGGCCCGTGCCGTGGAGAGAGAAGACGTGTTTGCTGCGATTCAGGCCGCACGTTCCGGGCCGATCGAGCAGGGATCCGTGGGCGCCGGTACAGGCACCGGCTGCATGGGATATAAGGGAGGAATCGGCAGTGCCTCGCGGGTGGTGGATATCGGCTCTCAGCGCTACACTGTAGGCGTGCTTGTACAGACAAATTTCGGCGGCAGGCTCACAGTCAACGGCGTCAGGATCGTTGAGGCAGTCCAGCAAGGGGACTCCGGTCCCGGCGGTTCCTGCATTATCGTGGTTGCCACAGATGCTCCGCTTGGCCACCGTAACATTCGGCGGCTGGCCAGAAGGTCTTTTGCAGGCATGGCCAGGGCAGGGGCGAATTTCTCAAATGGCAGCGGGGACTATGCAATCGCCTTTACCAGCCATCCGGATTTCCGCTCCGGAGTGGGTGACCACCCTCTTGGCAGAACTCGCAGGCCCCTGAGCAATAACGCGGTGAGCGACCTGTTTATCGCTGTGCGGGAGGCGACCGAGGAGGCGATAATCTCCTCGGTAGTCGCCGCCACTACAGTAACCGGCAGGAACGGCCACCGGCGCGAGGCTATAGATTTGGGGAAAATTAAAAGAAAACTTGAATAAATTGAGATAATTTTTGCAAATTTTTTATATACTCTCGCTATTGCTCCTATTCAATTCTCTTGCGCACTTTTCCCCAGGACTCTGTAATCAGAAAACTTTCCTCCATGTTGTCCACCATCGTCCTGAATTTCTCAAACGGCACGGCAAAGGTGAGCAGATTCTCTGCTACGCATGGCCTGGCTGAGACGTCGAACATACCCAGAATTGCTCTCGGCTTTTCGGCCTTCTTTTCCAGATAAGGGTAATACACGATCGAGGAGCATCCTGAGCCAAATGGAGCGAAGACCCCGCTGGCGTCCTCCCGGTCGAAATTGGCCAGCGTGAAAAGCCCGGAGAGGATATCCGCCCCGGCAAAAAAGATAACCACCTCCGGCTCGTCGTCCTTTTCGAGCATGTCCCAGCGCTTGAAATGGATGTACCTGCCGGGAGCCCTGAAAGCCGGCATTTTTTCCATTAATACTCTGACCAGTTCAGGGCTTTTGATATAGCGCTCACCCTCGAGTTTCCCCTCGATCCCGCAGGAGAGGAAATACTCGAAATTCGGCATGATCTCCTGGGTAAAGCCGAGATACCTCTTACCGCCGCCGCAGGACACGGAGTCCTTATCGAAGGCAAGCGATTTACCCTTGCGCACCGCTGCCAGTTCGCAGATAAAGCACCTGTGCCCGGCAGGCGGGCTGACCAGCTTGCTCGATACGGTCTCATTGCTGTAGAAAAAAATTATCGGCAGTTCGGAGCCGTCAAAAAACTTTTTCCAGCGGGCTAAAAAATAATCTTTCAATTTCATATCCATTCTCGGACACCTCCTTCAGTGTTGATAGCAAATTAATATCGGCTAAAAATAGTCCTTTGGAGACAACAATTCAACGCTCTCAATTACGCAGTCTAATTGAGATATTCTCAATATGCGGTATCAGCTTGATTTATTCTTTTTAAAGCTGTATCCTGATATTATCGAGCGTTCAAACGTGGCATAATTCCTTTCCGAAAAAGATCGCCCTGGATAAGCGGATAAGCCATTCTGAATCGCCTACTGTGATTTCGAAAAACTCAGAAGTAGGAAAACCTTGTTAGACTCCCGGAGCCGGACCATGCAAAGAAAGGATTTTCTCAAGATCAGCAGCGCCGCTATTGGACTGCCCTCACTGCTGAATATCGCCTCCTGCGGCAAAAGCGGTAGAGAAAGAGCAGCCAGGCCGAACATTCTTTTTATCTGCGCGGACCAGTTCAATGCATCATGTGCCGGATTTGCCGGACACCCGCTGGTTTACACCCCCAATCTGGACCGTCTGGCCAGGCGCGGAACTGTATTCACCAACTGCTACAGTAACAGCCCGGTCTGCGTGCCTGCGCGTGCGGCAATGTTCAGCGGGCTGTATCCGCACGAAGTCCAATCCTACGACAACGCCGCGCCTTTCGACAGCCGCGTTCCGGCCTGGACCAACCGCCTCACCAGTTCCGGATACCTCTGCCGGGCCACGGGCAAGCTCGATTTCTTATTCAACCACGATTACGGCATGGTGGAGGTCGATACCGAGCATGGCCATGATCTGAACCCGGATATCACCGCCTATTTCCGCAATCCGATAGTGCCGCGCGTGGACTCCCGGGCGCAGATTGAGGCCTATATCGATGAAAAGCCGCACCGGGACACCAGTTTCGTGGCTGAGGCGGCCCGTTTTCTTGACCAGGACGTTCCCGGCCTGGGCAATAAACGCTGGGTTCAGTATCTAGGCCTGAGCAGCCCGCACCCCAGGTGGGTCATTCCGGAAAGGTTCTACCGGATGTATAATCCGGAGAATATCTATCCGCCGCAAATGCCTGGGGGCTGGCCGCCGGACCTTCACCCGGCCCTGGCTGCAACCAACCACTACAACAAGTTCGATCTGGCGCCGTTCCCGGAGGGGAATATCCGTCGGGCGCGGGTGGCCTACTATGCAACGATCACCCAGCTTGACGAATGGGTCGGGGAAATCCTGGGCTCGATCGAAAAAACCGGACAGGCCGAAAATACGGTGGTGATATTCACCGCTGACCACGGCGAAATGCTGGGCGAGCACGGGATGTGGTTCAAGGGCTGCCCGTATGAGGATGCAGCGCGGGTACCGCTGGTTATTTCCGGGCCGGGCTTCGAGCAAAAAACAATAGCTGCTCCGGTCTCCCATGTCGATCTGGCGGCTACTATCCTCGAGCTGGCAGGGCTGGAGCCTTTCCCGGGCCTTCGAGGCAGGTCTGTAATGCCGCTGGTGCGGGGAACGGAAACCGGCGAGGACCGCTGGGCATATTCCGAGCTGAACAACGAGGGCAATATCACCGGCACGTTCTGGGTGAGAAAGAGCGACTGGAAATACGTCTATTTCGTGGATTACCCGCCGCTGCTGTTCAACCTGAAAAATGACCCAGGCGAGTTCGAAAACCTGGCCGGAATAAATAAATACCGCGAGGTGGAAAACGGGCTTCATGACCTGCTGCGCTCGGTTGTCAACCCTGAGGAGGTCTCTGCCGCCGCATTTGCACATCAGAAGGCGCGCCTGGAGAAAGACCTCACCCGCCTGGACGACCCGAAGGTTTACCAAAGGTACGAATCGCGGCTGGGTGAGAAGTTTGCCGCGAAGTTGAAAGCCGGAATCTGAACAAAACCTTTGGCAAAGGAGGAAACATGTCGGACAAATCCAGATGCAGTCGGAGAGGTTTTATCCGTGTTTTATCCGGCCTGTCTGCTCTCGCAGCAGGATTTAGCTCCCGGTGTCTTTTTGCCACCGACTTCGTGAAAAACAGGTTCGGCGAAAGGATGATCGAGAGCTATCCGCCCTTTGACGACGCCCGCAGCAAAAAAGTAATGTTTGTGGCTCACTGCATTTTGAATCAGAACGCGCGGATCAATACCTGCGCCTACACTCCCGCTGCCATCCCGAAAATTCCTGAATGCCTTCTTCGGCGCAATATTGGGATAATCCAGATGCCCTGTCCCGAGCTCGCCTGCCTGGGACTTGGCCGGGGCGGGCCGGAGCAGATCTACGATCAGCTTTCCACGCCTGGAGACAGGAGATATCTAAGGAGTATTGCCCGGGATGTAGTTTACCAGGCCATGCAGTACAGAAAACAGGGCTTCCGGGTCCTGGGCGTGCTGGGTATCGATGGAAGCCCGAGCTGCGGGGTGGATATCACGTATTACAGCGGGGAAAAACCCGGAAAAGGAGCTTTTATCGAAGAGCTGACCCAGGCCCTGGCCGATGCGAAGCTGGATTTTCCGGTTAAAGGGGTGGTGGATGCAAAACCCGATGAGGCTGAAACTCTGATTGCCACGCTTGACCCTGAATGAGAAGACTGGTAGTGGGAAATACACTTTCTTAAACTCGGTTTGTATCTTTTTTAATTCTCCAACTATATGCCCTGCTTAGGGTTCGCCACTCTTCTGTTAGTTATTGCCACAATGCACCTCGTCTTTCAGTCAAATCTAAGCGGCAGCAATAATATCGGGCCGCTGATATGGGTTTTTATGCTTTGTTATCTCACTTTTACAGCCTTTTGGACAGTGAGGATTTACAAGAGGTTCACAAACCGTCGTAATGTGTTGAAAGTGACAGCGACCTTTAATCTGGTATTTTTCCTCACCAGCTGAGGTCCGCTTACAATCAGGCTTGAATTTCCCGCCCAGAAACTTTACTCTACTATTTGTGATTCAGGGGCGCGGGCAACTAGCACCCTTGCCTGCCGACCTTTAATCTTTACTTCCCAATCAGATTATTGTTCAGATGTTTATGGTTTCTTTCCACGCCTACCTGAAGGAGAAACGGTCATGCCAAGTGCTTTAAAAAAGCGAGTAATCTCTCTCTGTGTGGCAAGCCTGGCAGCCGCTTTTGCAGTTAAGGCTTCCGCGGCGGACTTAGCCTCTCGCTTTGTAATGGGCCCCACCCGCGCTGTGGTTCGGGCTCCCAACGGGATGGTGGCAACCAGCCAGCCTCTGGCGGTCCAGGCAGGGCTTGAGATTCTCAAGAAAGGCGGGAACGCAATCGATGCGGCTATTGCAGCCAACGCCGTTATCGGCCTAGCCGAACCGGCAAGCTGCGGGATCGGTGGGGACCTTTTTGTCATCTACTGGGATAACGAGACTCAAAAACTTTACGGCCTGAACGCCAGCGGGCGCTCGCCTTACGGAATCAGTATCGAAAAGGTGCGCGCGCTCGGCCACGAGATGATACCGATCAAGGATCCGCTGTCCTGGTCTGTGCCCGGGTGCTTGGACGGCTGGGATATGCTGCGCAGACGGTTCGGCACCATGTCTTTTACCGAGTTGCTTGCTCCGGCTATCCAGTACGCTGAAAAAGGATTCCCGGTCAGCGGTTGGCCGGCTCACGACACTGTTGATACAAGGCACAGGGAATTCCGCGACACCTATCTTCCGGGCGGCAAGGCTCTGAAAGACGGGGATGTATTCACCAACCTTAACCTGGCACGAGCCTACAGGACTATTGCCGAAAAGGGCCGGGACGCCTTTTACAAGGGGGAGATTGCCAGGAAGATCGTGGCCTATTCGAACCGGGTAGGGGGGTTTTTTGCCATGCGGGATTTCGAGGAGCACACGGGCGAGTGGGTCGAGCCGGTTTCGACAATCTACCGTGGCTACGAGGTCTGGGAACTGCCGCCCAACGGCCAGGGTATCGCCACATTGCAGATATTAAACATCCTCGAAGGCTACGATCTGGCCTCCCTGGGGCATAATTCCGCCGAGTACCTTCATCTTTTTATCGAGGCCAAGAAACTGGCCTACGCAGACCGGGCGAGATACTATGCCGATATGGATTTCTACAAAACACCGTTGAACTGGCTGATATCCAAGCAGTACGCTGCCCGGCGCCGCACCCTGATCGATCCGAAACATGCCGCCAAAAGCGACCCTCCCGGGAAACCGCCCGGCCATGGAGACACAATCTATCTGACAGTTGCCGACAAGGACCGCAACATGGTCTCTTTGATCCAGAGTGTTTTCTGGGGATTCGGCTCCGGCTACGTGCCGGACGATCTCGGTTTCTGTTTGCAGAACCGTGGGGCGCTGTTCGCACTTGACCCGGACCACCCCAACCGGCTGGAGCCTCACAAACGGCCCTTTCATACGATCATCCCCGCCTTTGTCACCAGAGACGGCAGGCCCTGGCTTTCGTTCGGTGTGATGGGTGGAGACATGCAGCCTCAGGGTCAGGTCCAGGTGCTCTGCAACATTATCGATTTCGGGATGAATATCCAGGAGGCTGGGGATGCCCCGCGCATGCGGCATATGGGTTCCTCCCAGCCTACCGGGACAAAGATGGAGGAAGGCGGTACAGTGGCACTTGAGTTCGGGATCAGCCCCGGGGTCCAGCGAAAGCTCTCAGAGCTGGGACACCGGCTGCAACTCCCGTTCAAAACTTTTTTCGGCGGCTACCAGGCGATCGTGCTCGACCCTGAAACAGGCATGTATCTCGGAGCTTCCGATCCCCGCAGAGCAGGATGCGCTTTCGGGTATTAGGCGCGAGATTGAATTTGAAAAGGTAACCGATTAAAAAAATCGGCCGATCCTTCATAAGGATCGGCCGTTTCTATCTGGTATCGAGGCTGCGGAATCCCATCGGAACCCAAAGGGCACGATTTGCCAGGTGAGAATAACTTGACAGTATTTTAACGCCTATTGCCCCCTCTTTATTCGGCAATAGATGTAGCGGTGAAAATCACCGATTTGTCTGAATAATAAGGCGTTGCCTCCACTTGTATCTCACCCGGAAGCCCGGTTGGTGTAAGAGTGGTCCCAGTATAACCTTTCACATTAGTAGTATTCAGGACAGGAGACAGGGTTCCCTCCCCCAGAATTATTTTGAACGCGACTGTCCATGACGGTTCAGGAAGATAGTTCTGGGAAACATAAACAACCAATGAGTCCGGCAAGGGCTTTCCGATAACACCGGTCTGGCGGTTTCCAGAAACTAGCAGGATATCGTACTGTTTTACGTCTTCATCTGGACCAAGTGTTCGATAGTCAAATTTACCATCTGATCCACATGAGAGAGAAATTGTAGTAGCGGCAAAGATACAATACAGAACAAGTTTAGGAAATCTGTTGCGGCTGACAATCAGGTGCCTCATGCAGCATCCGTTACCAGAGAGGTTTAATCTTTAATTCTAATAAGTTGAGAAAAACCCTGACCTGCCCCCAAGAACGATAACACTGATTATGAGAGAATTCAAGACTGGGGAATGTTGACCTGTCCCTTAAGAACGGTAACACTAATTATAAGAGAATTCACTCCAGCCGGGTTTTGGGAAAAAATCAAGATGGTGCCGAGGGACGTATTAGCTCAATATTTTAACTTATGCCTGTGCTAATGCACAGGCATAAGCTCGTGTGTATTTCTCTATCTTTTCTGCGCTATACATTCAAACCTAAAAATACACATCAAGCACTTAGCTAATTATGCACGAAATACGCTGTATCTGAACAGTTCTGCTTAAACTGCCTCATTTACTATTTTGATTCCTTTGAATCTGCATAAACGCTCGAGATCCTTGGAGATATCTCCATAACATGTCTGGCGGTGCAGTCCGCTTGACCAGTTTTTCCATAATTTCTCCGCATCACCGTCCAACTTAACAGTAATCTTGGTCCGGCAGCCCCTGTCGGTATCAGGCGTATCGGTAATTTCGCCTGTGAAATACAGCAGAAGATCCGTGCCTACCAGCAGCGCCTGAGTCACTTTCCGGCCGATGTCCATTTTAACCTGAGTAACAGCCCCTTGCTGGCGCTCCATAATAGTACGTATTTTGTACGGACAGGCCGGTTTATCCGGGCCATCCATTTTTGTTGCCCCCAGACAGTGAGCCAGATCAATACTATTATCGGATACGTCCATCGTAGGGTCGCTGATAAAACCTGGTCTTCCCGCCAACCCCTGGAATATGATGTGTGTCATGGCTGACTGTAAATCCGACTCGCAAATACCGCCCAATCCCATATTATTCAGCCTTGTAAAGCCTATGCAGGGGTATGCAGGGAGTTTACGGTACATGCTGCCATAGCAATCAACAGTCATTACGGTTGCATCTTCTTCAGCTAACAGATTTTCAAAAGCCAGCGCCAGTTTACAGGACTTTATTATTTCTTCTCTGGAAGGTTCCACAACTTCAACGGCTTCGTTGATCCATCGGTCTGCCTCCGCTTTCGCTTCATTATTATCAACCGCATTGTAAGCATCGAGCACTTGCTCGAGTGTAATTTGCTTAATCTCTGTTCCAAATTTACTTTTAATACTTTCAGCATATTCAGAAGGAAAGTTATCTGTGTTGTTCAGAATCTTGGCTTCTCTTAAATGGTGAATAGCACGAAATGGTCTTATGGCGGCTGCCAGTTGTTTGTAATCGCTGGTAAGCATGCATTCCATTTTCTCTCCGAGTTTCTGGTTCCGGAGAGCGCCGTATCGAGTCCAATCATGACCAGAATATGGAACGGCGAAAACTATTGTAGGAACGCCCACGGCGAGAAGTTCTTCCAGAATCGGCATTATACCAAGAGAAAAATGAATTACGAGGATACCATCAACATCTTTTAATTTGCCTTTTAGCCCTTCGATCTGATCTGGAGAAGTGATTAACTCATCGACAGCAAACTCTACGTCGGACAATTCTTCTCTCAATTTTGCAAATTCATTTTCGTAAACTCGTATCTCCTTTCTTAGATTCAAGTTCGGTTTAGGCCAAAGGCCCTTTGGGTTTGCCATGTAAATCCTGGCGACTTTAACTTTTGATCCTCTACAACCAGGGCTTACAAGTCTTGATCCTTTTGTATTTGTCTCAAACGCTAAAATTTTTGAACTGCCAAGTGATAGAACACCTCCAGCACCAGCAGTTGCCACTTTCAGAAATTCTCTTCGTTTCATTTCTTTTTTCATCATAAACTCCTTCTAAAGATGCCTTCCAGTATTAGGCTGTTATTTGGTTTTGATACTACTTAAAAGTGGAATTGCCCTGATAGAATGAACAATCAGTTAAGCTCCAAAATTAAGTTATACCTTTGACGCCGAATTACAAGTATGAAGTAATCACTTTATTAAAAATAAAAGGTTCGCTGTTTCCAGCAAACCTTTCTCATTTATGGCGGGCCATAGTTGACTGTTTTAAACTCGTATGTTAAGTAAGGATTGTTTGAGTAAGTATATCATTTCAAGTTAACATGGGGATAAGCGTACCTCGGCTAGTAAGATTGGCCATCATAGAAAGTTAGTCGCGGCTGCTGGGGTACGGCTTTTCTTAAAACCGTGGCCACCGCCCACTTCCAAAAGACCGCCGCCGCCCCCCCACTCGGTGGCAGATAAAAATGTGAAAATAAGTGATTAACCCTGTCAAGGTTTGGGTTTCATGAATAATCCGGGTTAAAGATTCAAAAAACAGAATCTTTGTGCGGTGCTTAGTTTTGCCCTACCCTGGAAGACTCAAGAATAAAGAGATTATCTTACTTATTGGGCAAAACGAGTTATAAATCCATATGCTACTCGTCTCCCTTAGGCAGGCGGAATCCTTTTACCACCAGGTAAATGGCAGGGATCACTATTAGGGTCAGGATGGTTGAGGAAACCAAACCTCCTACCATGGGTGTAGCGATCCTCTTCATCACTTGCGACCCTGCGCCGTACCCCCACAGGATCGGCAGCAGCCCGGCCATGGTTGAGGTCACGGTCATTATCTTGGGCCGCACCCGCTCCACGGCCCCGATCTCGATCGCGCGGATCAGGTCTTTATAGGTCGGGGGACGCCCTCCTTTTTTCTCTTTAATATCTTTCCAGGCATTGTCAAGATAGAGGATCATCACCACCCCGGTTTCCGCAGCCAGCCCGGCAAGGGCGATAAACCCGACCCAGACCGCCACAGATAGATTATAGTCCTGCAGGTACATGAACCAGATTCCACCCACAAGAGAAAACGGTAAGGACAACATAATGATTGCCGATTCGGTGACATTCTTGAAATTGAAGTACAGCAGAAGGAAAATGATAACCAGAGTAAAAGGAACCACCATTTTGAGCCGCTCTTTGGCCCGCTGCATGTATTCGTACTGCCCTGACCAGAAAATGGTGTACCCCGGTGGAATGTCTACTTTCTCGGCGACGGTTTTTATGGCGTTTTCGACATAAGTGCCGATATCGATGTCTTTGATATCCACGTAAATCCAGGCGTTGGGGCGCGCGTTTTCGCTCTTGATGCCGGGTGGTCCCTTCGAAATTTTAATATCCGCCACCTGGGCCAGAGGAATGTGCTCTCCTCTGGGGGTCGGCACAAGGACCCGCCTGAGGTCCGTGGGGTTATCCCGGAGTTCCCGGCCGTAGCGCAGGTTCACCGGGTAGCGCTCGAGCCCTTCCACGGTAGTCGTGATGTTCATGCCGCCGATAGCGGACATGATTACATCCTGGACATCCCCGACAGTGAGCCCGTAGCGAGCCGCTTTTTCGCGGTTAATAACGAAATCAAAATAGTTCCCGCCCATAACTCGCTCGGAATAGACTGAGAGCGTACCGGGTACATCACGGATAACCGCCTCGACCTCTTCACCGATCTCCTGCAGGACATTGAGGTCCGGCCCCCCGATCTTGATCCCGACAGGAGTTTTAATACCGGTTGAAAGCATGTCCACCCGGGTCTTGATCGGCATGGTCCAGGCATTGGTCAACCCCGGGAATTGAATGGCTGCATCCAGTTCCGCGATTAGTTTTTCCGGTGTCATCCCCTCACGCCACTCATCTTCCGGTTTCAACATGATAGTGGTTTCGATCATGGTCATGGGGGCGGGGTCGGTGGCAGTTTCCGCGCGGCCGATCTTGCCGAAGGTATGGTGCACTTCCGGAAACGAGGCAATGATCTGGTCGGTCTGCTGGAGCAGTTCCCGGGCCTTGGTAATTGAAATTCCGGGCAGGGTGGTTGGCATGTAAAGAAGATCTCCTTCATAGAGCGGAGGCATGAATTCCGACCCTAACCGCTTGAACGGGAACCAGGTGACCAGCAGAATGAGCAGGGCCGCAAAAATCGTTAACCACTTCCAGCGCAGGACAATGTCGATAAAGGGGCGGTAGAGCCAGATGAGGAAGCGGTTGATCGGATTTTTCTTCTCCGGCATGATTTTGCCCTTGATCAAAAATACCATCAGCACCGGCACAATCGTAATCGTGAGCAGGGAGGCGGCCGCCATGGCAAAAGTCTTGGTAAAGGCCAGGGGCTTGAACAGCCGGCCCTCCTGCGCCTCCAGTGTAAAAACCGGTAAAAATGAGAGGGTGATAATCAGGAGCGAGAAAAACAGGGCAGGTCCCACTTCCTTGGCAGCATCCAGGATAATTGCCTCGTGCGGTTTCTTGCCTGCATCTCTTTCGAGGTGTTTATGCGCGTTTTCAACCATTACGATGGCCCCATCCACCATCACCCCGATGGCGATCGCAATCCCGCCCAGGGACATGATATTGGCGTTAATTCCGAGCCAGTACATAACGATATAGGACATGAGTATCCCTGCCGGCAGGGTAAAGATAGCCACGAATGCGGACCGCAAATGGACTAAAAAGATGACACAGACTAAAGCGACAATAATTAATTCTTCAATGAGCTTTTCTTCCAGAAAGGCGATGGCGCGACGAATCAATCCTGATCTGTCATAGGCGGTTATAATTTCCACCCCGGGCGGCAATCCGGGTTTTATTTCCTCCAGCTTCTTTTTGATATTGTCGATAACTGTCAGGGCGTTCTCTCCGAAGCGCATGATCACGATCCCGCCGACGATTTCCCCCTCGCCGTTCCATTCCGCGATGCCGCGGCGCAACT
>JAUVUV010000519.1 GCA_030604975.1 Candidatus Glassiibacteriota bacterium
CCAGAAGATCTTTTGCAGCGCATCTCCTTCGGGGAAAGACCTGAAGTCAAGGCGGTTTTTGGGCCATCGTTTCCTCCTGTAATGAAAAAAGCAGTGGTGAAATTTATCGAGCAGATTGTCTTCCTGCTTCAGGGAGAGCCACTCAATATTCACGCTGAGGAAGAACTAATCCTCGGACCGGACATGACCGGCAGGCAGATTCCCATGCGGGATAGACTGATACCTATCTATGCTATTTTCATCATCCTCATAGAGATCATGGGCCTGGCAATCCTCATTGTTGAAGAGCAGGAACGTGGAACCCTGAGCGCTCTGCTGGTTGCCTCTGTGAAGATGGAATCACTGCTCACGGCAAAAGCCATAACCGGAATTGGCTTTGCCTTTCTGCAAGCAGTTTTGCTGCTGGCTGTTACCGGAGCCCTAGCAGCAAATCCACTGTTGCTTTTAACTGGTCTTTTTCTCGGCTCGATTCTCGTATCTGGTCTTGGGTTTCTTGTGGCGGCTTTTTCACGGGATATGATGACTGTTATCGCGTGGAGTATATTGGTGATGCTCGTACTGTTCCTGCCTACTTTTAACATCCTTTTGCCGGGTTTGATTTCCGATTGGGTCAGAATAATTCCATCGCACTATCTCACGGATCTCATGCACAGGGTTGTTCACTTCGATACCGGATGGGCTCAGATGTGGAAAAATCTTGTTATACTGATCATCGGAAATCTTGGATTTCTGGCCCTTGGAACCTTAGTTCTAAGGAGGAAATTGGCATGAGAATATCAAGAATTTTTGCCATTCTGGGTAAAGATTTAGTCCACGGCCCAAAGAGCTTCTTTTTCGTCCAAGCTGTAGCTACTCCTATTATTACCTCCCTCCTGGTATCTATGCTTTTCGGTTCCTTTCTCTCCGGTAAGCCGAGCGTCGGGTTCTTATTTGAGGGTGAAACTGAAATAAGGGCACTGATAAAAAAAATTGATTTCATACGCTTTTCCGAATACGAATCTATTGATGCATTAAAATCTGCTGTTTTATCCGGGAGGATGGATATGGGCATTTCAATCCCTGCCGGATTCGACGGAGATGTCCGAAAAGGCGGTCCTGCATATGTAAAGAATTATATCTGGGGCGAGAGTCTCTTAAAGGATAGAGCTACGATTTTCGCCGGTCTCTCTGATGTTTTTATTGGGCTTGCCGGTAAGGAAGTTCGTGTTGACGTAAAAACCATTACCCTTGGAGACATTGAAAGCAAACCTCTGGGCCAGCGTTTTCTGCCTCTACTGGTTCTCCTGGCCATTATCATGTCTGGATTTCTCATTCCCGCTTCTGCTCTGGTACATGAAAAGCAAATGCAGACACTTACCGCCTTGGCTGTTACTCCTGCTTCCTTTGAAGAAGTGGTGGCAGCCAAGAGTCTGTTCGGTTGCATTATGAGTTTCTTGATGGGGGTGCTGATCCTTGTTCTCAACAATTCTTTCGGAACAAACCCGGGCCTGCTGATTCTGACACTGGCTATGGCCGCTGCATTCGCATCTACATTCGGAGGGCTTGTGGGTATGCTGGTGAACACTCCAACCAGCCTGATGAATCTTGGTAAGAGTATGATGTTGTTTATTTATGCCCCCGGAATACTGAGCCTCTTCCCAAGGGTCCCCGGCTGGATCGCGAAACTGTTCCCCACGTATTACATTTTCTCTCCGGTTATTGAAGTCAGTCAGAACAATGCAAGTATAATTGATATCGGCTTCGAGTTGATCATTCTGACAGGCTTGATAATTGCCATGATAAGTGTTGTTTTCCTGGTGGGAAAACAAAAAAAGATACAGGTGGCCTGAATCTTCTCCACGGAGAAGAAACATCCTTTAACCGTATTCGAACAGTTTATTTTGACATTTTTCGATAATTTTAGATGCTATTTGGCATGAAGTGGTCATGTAATTGCATTTGAAAATGCTGTTTTAGGTCACTTTTATGTTGATAATACGTTTACAGGG